>NZ_ALVC01000147.1:0-6700 GCF_000293195.2 Sphingomonas sp. LH128 | reverse complement strand
ATCACCTGACCCGGCAGCGCTGCTTCCCGCTCGACCATCTCAATGAAGTGAGGATCGAGCGGATCGCCCCGGCAGATCGGGCAGGGGGCACTCACGTCACCATCATCAAAGCCGTGCCGTTCGACGTCCTCACTCATGCCCGCTTCCCGTGAGTTCGACGGACACCCTCTCCGTCGAACTCAACACTACACAAAACCGCTACAATCCGGCATATCCGGCACTCAACAAGCGAACGCTATTACCAAATCGGCGAGATCGGAGAACGGCATCCCACCCTCTCCGCCACTTACTCTTCCAGACACATTCAGAGCGATCCGTAGAAAGCCCAGGAATTCCAAGGCTTACCAAATGATTCGCGTCCCGCCGCCGCATCCAACTCGATACATCGCTGTCCGATTGGTCATGTGGGATAAAATGTGGGAAGGTTTTGGTCATGGGAAAGCTGTCCGTAACGAGTGTGAAGGCCATTTCGCTGCCATGTCCTACGATAAGGTGCCGACATTCCTGCGGCGTCTGCGTGAACGCGAATCGTTCAGTCGCCTTGCGCTCCAGTTTGCGATCCTGACGGCCGGACGTTCTGGAGAGGTGCGAGAGGCGACTTGGGATGAGATCGACCTTGAAGCCAAGCTCTGGACCATCCCCAAGGATCGGATGAAGGCGCAGCGCGAGCATGTGGAGCCGTTGGGTGAGGGCGCCTTGAAAATTCTGCGGCGATGCGAGGAATTGCGGCTCGGGGCGGCTACCTTGGTATTTCCTGGGGCGCGGCCGAAGTCCCCGCTGTCCGACATGACTCTCACCAAACTGCTCCGCGAGATGCGTGAGCCCTACACCGCGCACGGCTTTCGCTCGTCATTCCGCGACTGGGTCAGTGAGGAAACCCAACATTCTGGCGATGTTGCGGAGGCAGCGCTTGCTCAGGTGGTGAAGAGCAAGACTGAGGCGGCCTATCGTCGAGGCAATCTGCTGGAAAAGTGCCGGGCCATGATGGGCGACTGGGATGCGTTTTGCGGAGGACCGAATCCTAAGGCCGATAGGAGGGGGGATTCAGAAGGCTCGCAATGATCCTTTGCGCCAAACCTCCCCGGCCCGGCCAATGTAATCATATATGGTGGTTTGTTGGGTTTAACTCATCAAATATGAATTATAGACTCAGTGTGAGCTTCATCTTGTCGTGAACGACCGCTCGCTCATATGATCTTGCTAGCGGGCAGGAGACGCTTACCCCGCGAAGCGCATTGCGCCATGAAGAGGACCGTCTGTGCCAGCCCTTGAATGGTGTCGCGGGCTTCCTGCTCCCCGATTTCGAAGAACTCGCAGGCCTCCAGCGCGAGCGCCATTGAGCGATCATGCGCGCCGCCTTCCAGGATCGACATTTCCAGATGCGGGTTGCGGTCGGGTGCAGGATTGACGTCGAACACAGGCGACAAGCGCCATTGCCCGCCGCCGGCATACAGAAAGCTGTGGTTCCTCAGGTGGTCGTCCTTGTTGGATACCTCCTTGCCCTGTTCGTAGGCACGCGCGATCGCCGTGATCGCTTCCAGATCGACAAGGCGAGGGACAGAATCCCCTGCGTTGCCGCGGATGACCTGACCAGCCTCATCGAGAAAACGCATGGCTCCCTGGCGGCAGGGTGTCATCAGGCGGTGTGCTCGAACCAGTTCCTGCCTTTGTGGCTGTAAGTTCTTCGAGCTGACGTGCGGCCATGCCCTTCACCCATTTCGCGTAATGCTAACTCCAAGTGAGGCTTGGGTGTTTAGCCACGCGTAGCGGACAGTTCCACACCTGCAACTGTCTGCTGGGATTTCGATCGCGCGGGCACCGGCGGACCCCTTCGTGCCAATGTAAATCGGCGCAGCACCGGCGGATTAGCGTGCCCAGAAGTTGATCGACAGGATTGGGTTGCCTGATTCATGCCAGATGTGTATGCCAATAAAACATAAATGACGGGCATGGAGAGATGTGTTGATTGGTAAGATTGTCATACCAATTATGGTGACGGCTTCTTGCGTGGCCGTTCCGGCCATTGCGCGGGACTATCTCGTCCGCACGCCTGCCGAATATGCGAGAGTTTTGCCCATGGTGCAGGCCGGGGATGTCGTTCGGCTCGCGAATGGGGAGTGGAAAGATTTCCCGATCGTCTTCGAGGCTCATGGGCGTGATGGGCGACCGGTGACGCTGGCGGCGCAGACTGCCGGAAAGGTCGTGCTGACCGGGGCTTCCAGCCTGAAGTTGGCAGGCGAATGGCTCGTAGTCTCAGGGCTGGTGTTCCGCAACGGTGCGGCGCCGGGCGACGAGGTGATCAGCTTCCGCCGGGATTCGCGCCGGGTGGCGGTGAATTCGCGGCTCACCGAGGTTGTCATCGACCGTTTTAACCAACCCGACCGCCGCAGCGAGGACCGCTGGGTGTCGCTCTACGGGCACGACAACCGCGTCGATCACAGCTGGTTCGCGGGCAAGGGAAATGCCGGGGTGACGCTGGCAGTGATCCGCCCCAAGGGCCAGCCGCAGGCCAACCGCCACCGCATCGACCACAACTATTTCGGTCCGCGCCCGCCGCTCGGTTCCAATGGCGGCGAGACGATCCGCATCGGAACCAGCGACGAATCGCTTTCGGACTCGTTCACCACCGTCGAGGCCAACGTGTTCGACCGCTGCGACGGAGAGGTGGAGATCGTCTCGGTCAAGTCGGGCGGCAATGTCGTGCGCGCCAACCTGATCCTGCAGTCGCAGGGCTCGATCGTGCTGCGCCACGGCAACGGCAACCTCGTCGAGCGCAACGTTTTCCTGGGCAAGGGCAAGCCGCATACCGGCGGCGTGCGCGTCATCAACGCCGGCCAGACCGTGCGCGACAATTACATGGAAGGGCTGGCGGGAACGAGCTTCACCAGCGCAATCGCGGTGATGAACGGCGTGCCCGGCTCTGCGATCAACCGCTACCATCCCGTGACCGGCGCGGTGATCGCCAACAACTCGATACTGGACTCGGTCCGCATCACGCTGGGTGCAGGTGCGGACGCGGAGCGTTCGGCACCGCCACGGGACAGCCGCTTTACCGGTAACCTCGTCACCGGCACAGGCGCTTCGCCCTTCGCGATCGAGGCGGACGTCAAGGGCATCGCCTTCACGGACAACGCGGCGAGCGCGCAGGTCCCCGCCGAACTCGCACCGGGCTTCACCACCGGGCCGATCGCGCTGAAGCGCGCAGCTAACGGGCTGCTGTATCCCGGCGATCCGGCACAGGCGAAGCGCGGCGCGCCGCGCGATCTGGTGCCTGTCACGCTCGCGCAGGTGGGGCCGGACTGGTACGCCAAGCCCGCGCCCGAAGTTGCCTTCGGATCGGGCCGCACGATCGAGACGCATCCCGGTTCGCTCGAAACCGCCGTCGCCGCGGCACAGCCGGGAGACGTGATCGCGCTTGCCGCCGGGCGCTACGCCGTCCGTGCCCCACTTCGCATCGCCGTGCCAGTCACAGTTTCGGGACCGAAAACCGCGACGATTGCCTTCACCGGCCCGACGCTGTTCGCGCTGGCGGAAGGCGGCCGCCTGCGCCTGCAGGGACTGACGATCACCGGCGAAGCCGCGCCCCGCAGCGCAGGCAATGCCGTGATCCGCTCCGCCCCGACCTCGACGATCGCCAATTACGCGGTCGAGATCGAAGGCACCGACTTCGCCGGGCTGGATGCCTCTCCCGGCTTCGATCTCGTCGCGACCACGCCCGCGACTTTCGCGGACCACCTGACCTTGCGCGACGTCACCGTAACGGGCCTGTCCGGCACCGTGCTCGCCGCCGCTGCGGAGACTGGCGGCAAGGGCCTCTACGCCGCCGAGCACATCACCATCGCCGGCTCCCACTTCACTCACATCGGCGCTTTGGCGCAGGTCCTTCGCGGCGGGACGGACGAGAGCACGTTTGGCCCCGAAGTGGAGATCACCGGCAACACCGTGGAGGGCGGCGGCCCGGAACTGCTGGCGCTTTCGGGCGTGCAGTCCACGCTGTTGGAGCGCAATACCTTCCGCAAGGCGGGACGGATCGCCGTTTCCCACAGCGTCGGCGCACCGCTCACCCGTATTCTCGACAACCGTTTCGTCGATACCGCGCAGCCGCAGATCTCGCGGCTCTATCCGCAGGGGACCCCGCAGGTCCAGGTATCCGGCAACGTCAGCGGCGGAGACGCATCATGATCGCACGAACCTTTTTTCTCGGCGCTTCGCTGGCCGCGCTGACTCCGCTGCCCGCATTCGCGGCGACACCCGCAGACGACGCCCATCCCGTCCTGACCGACTCCGCCGCGCTCTCGGGCCTCGGCGCGCAGGCAGAGCGCTATCCGCTGTTCGCCGCCGAACTGGCGCGCGTGCGCAAGTCGGTGGATGCGGCGATGAAGGCGGGGATCGACGTGCCGGTGCCCAGGGACCCGGGCGGCGGCGCCACCCACGAACAGCACAAGCGCAACTACATGGCGCTCTACGGCGCCGGGCTGCTCTACCGCGTGACCGGCGACAGGCGCTACGTCGATTACGCGCGCGACATGCTGCTGGCCTATGCGAAGCTCTATCCCGGCCTCGGGCCGCACCCCGCAGCTGCGAACGAGGCGGCAGGCCGTCTGTTCTGGCAGAGCCTCAACGATTCCGTATGGCTGGTCTACGGCATCCAGGGCTACGATGCGGTGCGCGATGCGCTGACCCCGCAGGACCACAGGACGATCGACGAACAGGTGTTCCGCCGAATGGCGACGTTCCTGTCCACCGGCTCGCCCAAAGTCTTCGACCGCATCCACAACCATGCGACATGGGCCAATGCCGGGGTCGGCATGACCGGTTACGTGCTGCGCGATCAGGACCTCGTCGACAAGGCGCTGAAGGGTCTCGACAAGAGCGGCAAGGCCGGGTTCCTGCGCCAGCTGGACCTGCTGTTCTCGCCCGACGGCTATTATGCGGAAGGGCCGTACTACCAGCGCTACGCCCTGCAGCCCTTCGTGATCTTTGCCGCCGCGATTGACGCCAACGAGCCGCAGCGCCGCATCTTCGAGTACCGCGACGGCGTGGTCCTGAAGGCTATCCGCACCTCGATCCAGTCGACGTACGACGGCTATTTCTTCCCCTTCAACGACGCCATGCCCGACAAGAGCCTCAAGACCGAGGAGCTCTATCAGGCGGTCGCGATCGGCTATGCCAAGACCCACGATCCGGCACTGCTCTCCATCGCGCAGTGGCAGGGGCGCACGGTCCTGACGCCCAAGGGCCTCGAAGTGGCGCGCGATCTGGCGGCGGGCAAGGCGAAGCCGTTCCCTTTCGCTTCGGTGCTGCTACGCGATGGGCCGGATGGTAATGACGGCGGCATCGCCGTGCTGCGCGACGGGGCTGGCGCCAAGGATCAGGTGCTCGTCGCCAAGAACACTGCGCAGGGCATGGGCCATGGCCATTTCGACCGGTTGAACTGGATTCTCTATGACAACGGGCAGGCGATCGTCACCGATTATGGCGCGGCGCGCTTCCTCAACATCGAGGCCAAGGATGGCGGGCGCTACCTGCCCGAGAACGAAAGCTGGGCCAAGCAGACCGTGGCGCACAACACGCTGGTGGTGGACGAGGGCAGCCAGTTCGGCGCCGACTGGAAAAGCGCGACGGCCACCCCGCGCCAGCTGTGGTTCAACGGCGAAGGCCCGGCGAAGGCTTCCATCGCCGAGATGGCGGGCGCTTATCCGGGCGTCACGATCCGCCGCGCGCTGGTGCAACTGAGCGTGGAGGGCGCGAAAAGCCCGCTGGTGCTCGATCTTCTGCGCGTGAAGGGCGGCAAGGCGGCGCGCTATGACCTGCCGCTGCACTATGCCGGGCACCTGATCGACACCGGCTTTGCGCTGAAGTCCAACCTCACCGCCCGCCCGGTGCTGGGCAAGGCGAACGGCTATCAGCACATGTGGGTCGATGCGACCGGGACGCCGGGCGCGGATGACGGTGTCGTCACCTGGATCGAGGACGGCCGGTTCTACAGCTACCGCGTCGCCACGCCGGGCGTGACGATGATCCTGGGCGAAAGCGGAGCCAACGACCCGCGCTTCAATCTGCGGCGAGAGCCCTTCATCGTGCAGCGGCTGGACGGCGCGCGCGATGCCGCCTTCGTCAGCCTGCTGGAGCCGCATGGTCGCTACGATGCCTCGGCGGAGACCACCACCGGCAGCGAAAGCGCCGTGCGCAGCTTCACCCACCGCCGCGAGGGCGACGTCGACGTGGTGACGATCGGCTGGCGCAGCGGCGCCTCCACGGTGGTCGCGGTCTCCGAGGATACCGATCCCGCCCATGCCCATTCGCTTGTGCTGGGCGAGGCGACGCAGAGCTGGAAGGGGCCGATCGGCCGCTTTGATCTGCCCAAGACCGGCCCCAAGACCGGAGGCAAATCCAAGTGAGGAACCTGCGCTGGATGGTCATCGGCCTGATCGGGCTGGCGACCGTCATCAACTATATCGACCGCAATGCGCTGGCGGTGATGTGGCCTGCCGTCTCGAAGGAGATCGGCGCCGACAAGTCCGACTATGCGCTGCTGGTGACGGTGTTCATGCTGGCCTACGCCTTCGGGCAATCGGCTTTCGGCAAGATCTTCGACGTGATCGGCACGCGGCTGGGTTTCGCCGTCTCCATCCTGTTCTGGTCGCTTTCGATCGGGGCCCATGCGCTGGTGCGCTCGCTCGGCCTGCTGGCGCTGCTG
>NZ_ALVC01000146.1:0-18835 GCF_000293195.2 Sphingomonas sp. LH128 | reverse complement strand
TTGGTGGACACATCCTTCATGCCCCGTCACTCAACCGTACAGGTGCGCCGAATTTCGCGCTTACCCATCGCTTCCGGCGACGTTTGTTTAAGGAGTCCCAGCATTGGGGTATCGATAACGCCCGACGGTACTGCCAAAGTCGGCTGCCAAGGCCGATGCTGCAAGTCCATCCTTGAGGATGCGCTTCCGGGCACCATAAGGGTTCCCACGTGCTGCGTCTTCCACCGTCGCCGTGCTTACACCGGCGCCGGGCCAAAAGGATTTGCTTCAGTCATGCAATGAGCTGGGCTCGGTATTGCATTGATCTCATCTCATGACCTGATGCCTCCGCCCGTCCGTTATCAGATCCATCAAACCTTGGACTGAACAGGCGGGCAAGCGGCAATGACGGGATTACTGAAGTCCAAAGCGGGGCAATGGTATCGCAAGTTTTATGCGGGCTTGCTGATCGTGATTGCATTGGTCCTTGTAGCCGGCGGCGTCGTGCTCCTTATGAACGCAGGCTCGGCCTATTACCTGCTTGCGGGCCTCGCGGTTCTGGCCAGCGGCGTATTCATCCTCCGAAGCGATGCGACCGGGATCGCGATGTATTGTGTGATGCTGTGCGCAACACTTGCTTGGTCGCTGTGGGAAGTCGGCTTCGACACCTGGGGCCTGGTCCCGCGCCTGGTGGCACCGATTATCTTGGGTTTTGGCCTGTTGCCGTCTCCGATCCGCAAGCTGAAGATGCGCTGGGTCTCTGTCCCGGCACGCAGGGGATATCCGGCGATCGCAGCCGGCACTACCGCCGCCCTCGTGGTCGGCACGATCCTGCATGCGGCCGGATCGGATCTCCCTGTCGATCCGTTGTGGCACACCGGAGCGCAGATCGCGTTGCCGACCGCCGCGATCGATCGTCCGACCGATAGTGCCAATAGCGAGTGGCGGGCCTATGGCAACGATCAAGGCGGCACGCGTTTCAGTCCGCTCGATCAGATCAATGCCGGCAACGTGGGCGCTCTCAAGGTCGCGTGGACGGCGGACACCGGCGCTGCCCCGGCGGGCGCATCGACGGGAGGTTTGGAAGTCACGCCGATCATGGTCGGGGACAGCCTTTACATCTGCAACGGCTATGATGCCGTCATCGCCTACGATGCGGAGACCGGCAAACGACGCTGGCACTTCGCCATGTCCAATTCCGCATCGGGCAAGCCGTGGCGGGGCGTCACGTACTACCGGGTTCCGGGCGCGACGGGGGCATGTGCCGAGCGCATCTACGCCTCAAGCCAGGTTCCCGATCTCGTCGCGCTCGATGCGCGCACGGGTCGTCCTTGCACAGGATTTGGCCGCAACGGGCGCGCATCGCTGCGCGCCGGTGTCTCGCCTGCGCCTTTTGGCCTCTACTATGTCAGTTCGGCTCCGCAGTTGATCCGTGGCAAGCTGGTCATCGGGGGCAGCGTCTTGGACAACCAGTTCTGGGGAGCGCCTTCGGGCGTCGTGCGCGCGTTCGATGCCGTCACCGGAAAGCTATCGTGGGCCTTCGACGTCGGCCATCCCGACCGGCTTACTGCACCGCCCCAAGGGCAGGTTTATACCCCTTCGACGCCGAATAGCTGGGCACCGATGACGGCGGACGAGAGGCTGGGCATTGTCTACCTGCCGATGGGCAACTCTACCCCCGATCTCTACGGTGCGCAGCGGCGACCGTTCGACGATTCCAATAGTAGTTCGATCATCGCCGTGGACGTCGAGACCGGACGCCCACGCTGGCGCTTCCAGGCGACGCACCACGACCTTTGGGACTACGACATGCCCTCGCAGCCGACCCTGGCCGATGTGCCGACGGCGAATGGTCTTCGCGCCGCGCTGATCGCACCTACCAAGCGCGGTGAGATTTTCGTGCTCGATCGCGCCACCGGTCGGCCGATCAAGACGGTGCGCGAATTGCCGGTCCCGCAGGGCGGCAACGGTCCGGGGGACCGCCTGTCGCCGACCCAGCCGTTCTCGGTCGGTATGCCGTCGCTACGTGGTCCCGACCTGCGGGAAGCATCAATGTGGGGGATCACGCCCATCGACCAGATGCTCTGCCGGATCCAGTTCAAGCGCGCTCGCTACGAAGGCACGCTGACGCCGATCGGCCTCGATCGACCGACGATCGTGCAACCCGGTTACGGCGGGGGCGTCAATTGGGGCAGTATCTCGGTCGATACCGATTGCGGCATCATGATCGTGCCGTGGATGAATTTGCCGACCAAGTCGCAACTGCTGACCCGCGCGCAAGCTCACGACCGCAGCCTCAAGGTCCAACCCATCCGGGGCCCGGTCAATACCGGAAATCCGATGGCCAATACGCCTTATGGCGCTGCGAACGGCCCGTTCATCTCGCCGCTTGGCGTACCTTGCACCTCGCCTGCCTATGCGTCGATGACGGCAATCGATTTGGCGACCGGGCGCGTGATCTGGACCAAGCCATTCGGCACCGCCCGCGATACGGGTCCGCTGGGCATCGCGTGGCACTTGCCGGCAACCATGGGGGTGCCCTTCTCGGGAGGTGGCATTACCACGCGCGGCGGGCTGGTGTTCATTGCTGCCTCGGTCGAGCAGGCGATCCGCGCTTACGACGTTGGCACCGGTGAAGAGCTATGGAAGGCGCGTCTGCCTGCAGGGGGACAGGCAACCCCGATGACATATCGCGGCCCCCGCAGCGGGCGACAGTTGGTCGTTATCGCGGCGGGCGGAAAGCCAAGCCTGAAGACAAAGCAGGGCACGTCGCTGGTAGCGTACGCACTGCCACGCTGAGCGACCATACCAACGACGACGACGAGGAGTAGAAGTTTATGCCCAAGAGCACCTTGATTGCCACGCTGGCATTGGGAGCTTCCATCATCGCGCCCCATGCGGTCGCGCAGTCGCCATCTCCCGACACCGGGATCGTACCTGCCGGCTCGGGTGCAGCCATGGCCGGACCCGCCACGAATTTCACCGGCAAGGTGCGCGTCCGGCCGATCGTCGATGCGACGCGGTTGGGCCGCACATCTCTCGGGGAAGTAACGTTTTCTCCTGGTGCCCGCAGCAACTGGCACACGCACCCGGGCGGCCAGGCGCTCTATGTCCTCGATGGCTGTGGCTGGACCCAGCGCGAAGGGGGCCCGATTACCAAGATATGCAAGGGCGATACCGCCTACGTGCCGGCCGGTGTGAAGCACTGGCACGGCGCTACCGCCGCGAGCCGCATGACGCATCTTGCCGTGACGGAAGTGATAGGCGGGAAGAACGTGAAATGGATGGAACCTGTGTCTAATCAGCAGTACGCCGCCGGACGAAAGGACGCTCCGTAGTTGCGCATGGAGGCATTGCAATCGTACGCCGGCCCGCGCACAAATCCAGGCATGCTGATTGGGCGCTCGGATCTCGCGGACTTTTCCTATTTCCTGGCCATCGCGCGGCACCGCAATTTCCGGCTGGCGGGGCTGGAAATGGGCGTGAGCGCATCGGCCCTCAGTCATGCGCTCAAGGGCTTGGAAACCCGCCTGGGCGTACGCCTGCTCAACCGGACCAATCGCAGCGTCACGCTGACGGCGGCGGGCGCGGAACTGCAGGCGGCGATCACCGGGCCTTTCGACGCGATCGGCCAGGCCGCCGAAGACCTCAACCGCTACCGGGACGCGCCGACCGGGCGCATCCGGCTCAATGTCCCGACCGACGCCGCGCTTCTTCTCCTCAGCCCGGTTTTGCCGGTCTTCATCGAACGCTACCCAGACGTTGATATAGACGTATCGGTGAGCAACCGGCTGATTGACGTGATCGACGGCGGCTTCGACGCAGGGATTCGCTACGGTGGGACGGTCCCCGAGGACATGGTCGCCCAGAGGCTGTCGCAGGACATAACGTGGAAAGTGGCAGGCGCGCCGGGCTACCTCGAACGCTTCGGCATTCCCGAACACCCGACCGACCTTGCCGCGCATCGCTGCCTGCGGTTCCGTCTCGGGGACGACCGAGTCTATCGCTGGGAGTTCGAGCGCGACGGCGAGGAAATCGAGGTCGAGGTGCCGGGCGCGCTGACACTGGACGATAGCCCGCTCATTCTTTCGCTTCTGACCGGCGGAGCCGGGCTGATGTACGGCCCTGAACCGTTGATGACGCCGCTCGTCGAGGCGGGGAGCGTCCGCTTTGTGCTGGAGGAGTGGGCGTCACCGGGGCCCGGTTTCCACATGTATTACTCCAGCCGGCGACAGGTGCCTGCCGGGCTGCGCCTGCTGATCGACCTGATCCGGGAGATGCGCCCGCTCGGGCTATGACACCCTCGGTTCCCCCCGCGATCAATGAGGTGAGCTCAATGACGCATGGACCGCGCATGGGCTAATCCCCAAGCCGCTGAAGCTCTATCTTCACGCTGCAGCACGGCGAATGCCGGCGCATTCAATGCGCTTAGAGACATCGTCTGCCGCGCGAGCCGAAGGAGCAGCACGATGAATCCCGTTTATGATTTCACTGGACAGGTGGCCCTCGTCACTGGCGCCAGTTCCGGCATGGGACTGGCCACGGCCCAAGCTTTCGCACAGGCAGGAGCCGCTGTCGTGCTTGCCGACGTTAACGCGGACGCACTCGCAGCCCAGACCGAAAAGCTCGCCGCAACTGGCCATCGTGTGCTCGGCGTGACGTGCGACGTCGCCGATGAGGTCCAGGTCGAGGACATGCTGGCGCAGACCATCGTCGCTTTCGGCCGGCTCGACATGGCGTTCAACAACGCCGGCATCCAAGTCGACCCCAGCGATGCCGCCGACGAGACCGCGGAGAACTTCGACCGCGTCAACGCCGTCAACATGCGCGGTGTCTGGACTTGCATGAAGCACGAACTCAAAGTGATGCGCGAGCAGGGCTCGGGCGCTATCGTCAACTGCTCGTCGCTCGGCGGGCTGGTCGGTCTGCCGCAGCGCGCGGCTTATCATGCGTCCAAGCACGGCGTGATCGGGATGACCCGCAGCGCGGCGATGGAATATGCACCGCGCGGCGTGCGCATCAACGCGATCTGCCCGGGCACGATCTACACCCCGATGGTCGCCGACATGCTCGAAGGCCAGGCCGATGCGATGAAGGAGATCATGCGCGACCAGCCGATCGGACGCCTGGGGCGTGCGGACGAAATCGCCGCCTCGGTCCTGTGGCTGTGCAGCGAAGGTGCGAGTTTCGTGGTGGGCGTGGCGCTGCCGGTAGATGGCGGTTTCACGGCGCACTGAGCCCATCGAGACCATGCCATTCGATCCCGAGATCTCGCGCCGAACGGCCCTCTTGACGACACTGGCCGCCGCCGTTCCCTGGCCGGCCCTAGCTGGAGACTTCACCATGCCTGCCGAACCTACCGCCGCCCGCCAGTCGTTCGGGGACATCGCGCCCCATCTCGCCGAGATCACCGACAAGGTGCTGTTCGGCGATGTCTGGGCCAACCCGGTGCTCTCGCCGCGCGACCGCAGCCTGGTGACGATCACCAGCCTCATCGCCATGTACCGGGTCAACGAGATGCCGTTCCATATCAAAAAGGCGATTGAGAACGGCGTGACCCGGGACGAGATCGTCGAGACCATCACCCAGCTTGCCTTCTACGCCGGTTGGCCGCCCGCCATGACGGCGCTGCCGATCGTCAAGAAGGTCTTCGAGGAAGCGGGCGTCTGACGGCGCAACGGTTCGCCAGCCTGTCGAGGAGCATGGCCGTCATCGCGGCCATTTTCTCGATCCTTGGAGCAAGTGTCATGGTCGAAGCCCGCCCGTAGCCTTTTGTTCGCATCGCGGAACTGGATATCGATCCGGCCCGGCTCGATGCCTACAGGGCATTGCTGGCGGAAGAGATCGAGGCATCCGTCCGTCTCGAAGCCGGGGTGCTTTCGCTGAACGCGGTCGCCGTCAAAGGCAGCCTCACGCAAATCCGCATCCTGGAAATCTACGCCGACCAGGCGGCCTACGAAGCGCATCTCCGATCGCCCCACTTTCTGAAGTACAAGACCGGAACCGCCGACATGATCCGCTCGCTGCGCCTCGTGGAAACCGAGCCCGTCATCCTGTGCGGCAAATCAGCCGACAGCTCTGCTGGCTCATGCTTCTGAACTAAGCCAACTCTCACCACCCCCATCAAGGACAACACCCATGCAACTCAAGCGCGCCGGATCGCAGCCCTCGCAGAAGGGCCCCGAGGAATTCTTCACCGGCACCGTCCGTATCGACCCCCTGAACGTGGCGCCGGAGCCTTCGCGCGTGTCGTGCGCTGCCGTCACGTTCGAGCCGGGTGCCCGCTCGGCCTGGCATACCCATCCGCTGGGCCAGACCTTGTTGGTGACCGCGGGCTGCGGCTGGACCCAGTGCGAAGGCGAGGCGATCGTCGAAATCCGCGCCGGCGACGTGATCTGGTGCCCGCCCGGCCACAAGCACTGGCACGGCGCCACGCCGACCACCGCCATGACCCACATCGCCATCCAGGAAGCGCTCGACGGCAAGAACGTCATCTGGATGGAGAAGGTCACCGACGAGGAATATCTCGCTGGTCCTGCGGCCGAAGCATGATCGAGGGCAATGCCGACAGGGCGGGCAGGACCGGGGGATCGACTGCGGGCGAAGAGGCCTCGCGCAGTCCCGTGTGCGTATTGGGCATCCTGGCCTTGCTGCTGGGCTTCGCCTCGATCTCCACCGACCTCTACCTGCCGGCATTGCCCACCATGGCCACCGCGCTGCATTCCAGCCCGGGGTCGATGGAGTTCACGATCACCGGCTACCTGATCGGCTTCAGCCTGGGACAGTTGTTCTGGGGGCCGATCGGAGACCGGTTCGGCCGCCGCATTCCCGTGGCGATCGGAATCGTGCTGTTCGTCATCGGCTCGGCCGGTTGCGCCATGGCCGGCAGCGCCTCGGCGCTGATCGTCAGCCGCTTCGTGCAGGCGGCGGGTGCCTGTGCCGGCGTCGTGCTCGCCCGCGCCATGGTCCGCGACCTCTACGCCGGGAGCCGCGCCGCGCAGATGCTGTCCACCTTGATGATCGTCATGGCCATCGCGCCGCTGCTGGGTCCCATCCTGGGCGGCCAGATCCTCGGGCTGGCTGGATGGCGCGCGATCTTCTGGATACTGGTCGGCATCGGCGTGGTGACGTTCGGCGCGGTGCTCTCGCTTCCAGAGACGCTGCCCATGGCACGTCGCAACGAGCAGGCGCTCACGCGGGCGCTGTCACGGTACGGCTTTCTGCTGCGCCAGCGCCGGCTAATGGCGTTCGCGGGCTCCGGGGGCTTTTTTTACGCCGGCACATTCGCCTATGTCGCCGGCTCGCCGTTCGCCTACATCGGCTACCACCACGTCCCCGCACAGTTCTACGGATTGATCTTCGGAGCGGGCATCATCGGCATCATGGCTCTCAACTTCGCGAACGCCAGGCTTGTGCTGCGTTTCGGGATAGAGCGCATGCTCATCGCCGGCGCATGGGTCGCCGCACTTGCAGGCGTCGTCGCCTCGATCGACGCCTGGAACGATTGGGGCGGCGTCCTGGGGTTGGCTGCTCCACTGTTTGCCTTCGTCGCGGTAACGGGATGGATCGTCGCCAATTCGGTTGCCGGGGCAATGGCAGACCATCCCGAGCACGCTGGCGCCGCCTCGGCTCTCGTTGGGGCGATCCAGTACGGCGCCGGCATCTTCGGGTCCGCGCTGGTGGGGGCGTTCGCTGACGGGACGCCATTGCCTATGGCCTTGGTAGTCGCCCTATCTGGGACCGGCTGCCTGCTGTGTGCCAGATTTCTTCCTGTTCACTCACTAAAGGCTGGAGCGTCGACAACATCATCAACGCGGGCCTGACACCCATACTAGCGGAAACGACCTGTTTTCGTGAAACCGGCCGTTCGTGTTCATCCTCGCGAAAGGCGGGTTTGTCCCACGACGCGGCATTCGGTTGCCGGCATCACGCGACCCTTGTCGGACGCTCAGCATCCAATTTTTGATTCCTAGGTGCGGAAGGTCCGGTATCCCGGCAGGTGTCCTCGCGGAGCCCTGAGTTACATCGCCGCCTGCCAATCAATGGGTCCTAAGCCTAGCGCGGCCGACGCCCAACAAGGCCGTCGGTTGCTGCGCTTGGCGGATTACACGGGGAGCATGATTGTCGTTCGGGGACGAAAGGGCAGTAGCCCTTGGTGTTCCCCCGCGCGCAGCGGCCTCCGGGGGAGGGCGAGCGCGCTACCGATGGGGCCGCGCATAGCGCCTGCCAGGGTGTGCCACGTGACGCACCCTTCGCGCGAGGATCGTGACCCGAATGGGACGAGACGCCGCAGGCGGCTCGGTCGGCGCCGTAGGGGCGATAGAGCCGTGTCCGTCAGGGTCGCGCCTTGCGCTTTGCTCTTACGCTCGAAGTGATCCTCGTGGGAGAAAAGAAGGTGCCGTGCACCCCAAAACAAGAAGGCCGCCCCTTGGTGCCAGTAGCAACAGCGGGGACGGCCATGTTGTTTTCGCATTTACCGATCGGAACCCGCCACCGCAAGCGGCACAGGTTCACGGCAACGCACATCAGTCCTCGTCATCGTCCTCATTGAGCGCACCCATCAGGTCGGTCACGGCGGCGAACCGCTCTACCCGGCCTTCGGATGCATCGCGCATCGCAGCCTGGGTGGCGGCATTAGGAGTCCGGATGTCGAAGGGCAAGTTCTTGTCGGAGGCCACGCGCACCAGCATCAGGCGAATGGCGTCGGAGACAGACAGACCCATCCCCGCGAGAATTGCACTCGCTTCCCTCTTCAGGTCGGAATCAATCCGAGCACGTACTACGTCTGCCGCTGCCACTTTACTCACCCCGTCAAAAATCATCTGAGCCACAATGTAGCTACAAATCCTAAATGGTCTCCTAACGCCGGGGAGTCAATAGCACCACCCCTCTCTGCACTCTCCCGGCAGCACGTGGAGCACATGCAGCACGTGGGAGTACCATAAGCACCCATGAGCACAGTAGCACCGGTCCATAACGCTTTGAAAACCCACTGGAAAACGACTGCCGTAAAAAACATATGGTGCAGCACCAGGTTTCAGTTGCAGCATATTGGGTATTTTCGCATGGTCAAAGTGCAACGACCGCACATCCGATGTTGCGCGAGTAAATACCTAAGTAATTGAAAAATGAAGATAAATCGCGCAAAACCTATCTGTCGCCTCAATGGGGCAGCGACATGAGGAGTTGAATAGATGACTACGACAAGGGAGGCGAGCGCGATCACGAAAAAGCAGCTCGCTTTGCGCGAACTGCATTGGCCGGGCAAGGAGGACATGCTGTGGCATCGCCTCGCCAACAAGGGGTTCGCTACGATCCCCAAAACGATGCCCATGATCCTTAAGATCATGGACGACATGACCAAGGGCGCGCCGGTGTCCTCCACCTATCTGACCCTGTGGTGCCACACGTGGGACAACTCGTTCGTGGTGCTCAACAAGCATGGCGACATGGCTACCGCGTCTGGCTTCGGCGGTCAGCGCGGGGAACACACTTGGGCTAACCGGATGAAGAAGCTTCAGGAGCTGAAGTTCATCGACATCAAGGCAGGCAAGTCCGGAGCGATGGGCAATGCGATCATTTGGAATCCGCATCTCGTGCTGCGGTGGCACCAGTCGATCAAGACACCGGGCCTGACGACGACAAGCTATGCAGCGCTGGTGGAAATGGCGTTGGAAATCGGCGCAAAGGACATGCTGGACCCGTGGACGCCGAAGCCCCCGGATGCAGTAGCACCGATAGTTCCTGCGCCACCACCGCCACCGCCCGCAGCCCCAGCTGCCCCAGAGGCGCCGGCGACGGGAGAGGCGAAATGAGGCCGCTGGAGATTACGGGACGCTTCAAACGCGATTACAAGCGTGAGAAGCGATCCGACGCCGATCTGGACGCCGTGTTCCAACCGGTCATCGAAATGCTGGTCAATGACGAGGTGCTGCCGCCCAACCTTTCAGACCACCCGCTATCCGGTGACTGGAAGGGATATCGTGATTGCCACATCAAGCCTGACCTAGTGCTCATTTACCTCAAGACTGAAGAGGCGCTGGTGCTCGCCCGCATCGGTTCGCACAGCGAACTGTTCGGGTAAAGGCCGGCGGCTCCCAAGGGCCGCCAACGTGGGTTTAGAACCCGCCGCCGCTGATGAGATGCTGCAACGATGCGACAGTCTGCGCACCTTCGCGGGCGGCCCGCATGGTCGGGCTGTCCTGCATTTCGCGCATGGCCCGCGCCGTGGGGCTATCCTGAAACTCCCGCATGGCGCGCGCCGCGGGGCTGTCATGGAACGCACCCATCGCTTGCGCCGCAGGGCTATCATAGAAAAGGCGTGCAGCCTCCTGAGCTGCAAGCATGCCCGGCGTGTTCATCAGCTCCTGCGCGGCCCGAATGGAATGCATCATCTCCTGCACTCGGCGACTGGCTTCCATGATCTGGCGCACCGTGCGCGGGGAATGGGAAGCGCTGATCCGCCGCGCGGGCGTGGGGGTGACAGCACGGCGTGCCTGCGCCGCAGCTAGAAATTCAGCCGCCCCTTCCTTCCATTTCACCTGAAGGCGGCGGATCTGCGACGGCCCGGGCTGCCCCAGAATCCGGCGCATCGCAGTGGTCGCCTTGAGCGTGGGCTGTGCCACCATAAGGTCCGCCATCTTCTCGAGAATGGGCGCATCGTTATAGCCAGTCCCAATCGGTCGGCCGCGCCCGCGCTCGTTGCTATTCATGGTCGTTCCTTTCACTTGCTGCGCACAAGATGACCTGGAAAACGGCAAGTTCAAGCGATAAGAAATCGCTTATAAAAGCGAGGAAAATTCGGCGTGGAAACTGCATAGACTGGCCAAGACGCGAAGATAATTCGCTGATTTATCCTCGCTGGCACCAGCGCCATTGCGCCGCTAAAACGGTACTTCGTCCTGATCCCAGGCAGATGGTGCCGTCGGCAGCGCCCCCTTTGGCAGCGGGAGGTTGGTTACGACAAACAAGTTCAGGATGTCATCCCGGTCCATGAACATTACCTGGGAACGTTTGCTGGCATCGAGCTTATTGCCGATCCAGTTGCGCGCCTGCTTGGTAATCTCACCGCCCGCAACAATAAACGCATGATCCACCAGCACCCGCCGGTTGGTCTCCGGATCGAATATCTCATGCCCCAGCATCATTGTTACTTGGTTGTGGATTTCTGCGACGTTGCGAGTGCTGACACCGGAGGCATCAAGCTTCCCTTTCTTCGCCTGAATTCCGAAATAGAGGACATGGAGCGTGGGAAGGGTGAATTTCATCCACATGTCCTTGCCGTATTCAAGCGCCTTATCCTTATGGCCCGCGGCGGTGATCCGGTGAAAGCCAAGCTGGCGGAATAACGGGAGGAGGACGTCTTCGATTAGCTCGTCTTCCGAACAGCCATCGAGATAGGCAACCAGTTGCTCGCGACGCTCCAGTTCGGAGGGTGTGAAGGGGCGATGCGGGTTCGCTACCTGGGCAACAGCGTTGGTCGCGATGTGCTTGATCTGGCCAATGCCCTGCTCATCATAGAACGCTGCCCATCCTTCGCGCGCAAGAACCAAGTTGAGGGCTGCAAGCGCAAGGCTACGTTCCCCATCATCATCTTGGCTCTCACCGCGATCGAGTAGTCGTTGGATCAAACGCACAAAAGCGTTCGGCATCGTTGTGGCCGATGCACTGGGCATGGCCAGGATTTCCTCGATCTTCTCCGCTGCCCATACCGGGCGAGTCTCGCCGCGATGGACAAATTCCAGATCGCAGTCCTCGAAAAATTCAGTGATATATTTGCTGGATCGATACTGAAAATGGTCAGCATCGCCCACCACCATGCGGCCCAGTTCACGAAGGTTTCGCGGTTTCCATTGCATGAGCAGATCATAGCCAAGCATTGGTCTGTAATGCACTCATCCTCTTTGCATTTTTCTCCCTAATGGAAGGGAACTGCCAAGCCAGCGTTACTTGCCGATTGCGCCGACAGCGCACCCCTCCGGCACCTGAGCCCGCTGGATGGCAAGCTGCCGCATGCCTTCGTAGTCGATGCCCCACAGCCGGCACGCATTCAGGCTGCCATCGAGAGCGCGGTTTTACGCATCGAGGACATGAAATTGTCGGCCAAGGCCGACCGTTTTACGGTCGGCCGTGCGGGTAGCCCATCCGCAACCGCTCGCCTTTCGGGCAACGTCCGTGGCGAACAAAAAAACGATGTAGCCCGGCAACGGAAACGTCCATGCCCTTGTCCGCAAGCGCCAAACGCAGTTCTCCGAGGGTGATGTCCTTGCGCTCCTCCCAAATGGCCGGAATGTCCGCTGCCCGTTCTTCCATCCGCCGCGAGCGCATATCCCCGCCGCGCGGCTTTTGGGGCTATGTCACCCGTCTCGCGCTGCTGGGCTCGCCAGCGGACTGCCGTTGATGGTGCTACACCGAACCGGTCCGCCGCAGCACGGCAACTCGATCCACTATCTACCGCCGCCAAAAGCCGAGTGCGCAAATCCATCGAAAGAGCCATCCATGCCAGCCTCCTTTACCAGCACGGATTCTGAATCAGAAATCTCGCCCGAAGGGAATCCCACGCCGATTCAGAACGGTCAAAAACCGCTCTAATGTCCGCTTCGCGCGATCTGCCGTCCGGAAGCTACCTGGCGTCGACCGACCCAGCCTCGGTCGTCCACGATCAATTTTCTCCCGGTCGCCAACGTCAGGTTCAGCCGACACCCGACTTCCACAGCCGTGCTCGCGAATGACGGCTGAGTCCCAATGCCGGCCTTTTCCGGTCTTCGCTCACATTGTGGGATGGTTTGCGTCCTTTCGGATTGACGCATTTGCAGCCAACCCTCGCGCACTTCTCGATTAGCACGTCGATTGACACTGGCGCAGACGGTTTTCGCCAGAAATTAGAACCTAGGCTTGCAAAACGCAAAATTATCGTGTCTAAATCCCTTATCACGAAAGGTTGAACGGTGATTGATATGCGTCGCGCGATTCTAGATGCTTTGCCCAAAGACCTCATCCTCGACTTAGAGGACCGTCTGCGCGCAGAAGCGTTGCGGGCGCACGATGTGGTGCGCCGCGAGCTTGCGCTCAACCCGAAACGCAGCCGCGAAGCCGAAGGTCAGATCCGCTTCCGCCTGCAGGAGCAGGGGTACGAAGAAGTGGTGACGCTTCACGGCGGGCATTTGCTCAGCGATGGCGTCATGCTCGGGACCAATTTGAAGGTGTTCCAGCCCTTCGCTCGCTTCGCGGGACCCCAGGCAGGTGTGATCCTGGGTTTTGCCGCGATGCCGGAACCACGCAAGATTCCCCCCAAGAATATGTCTCGCGCCGCTGGTGTGACGTTGAACGTCTCTCTGCAACCCAGCATCTTCGATGCTCCAGACAGTCCACAACCGAGCGACATCTTTGTTCTTTTCCTCACGGCAAGAGACCGCGAGCGCGCCGGGATGATCGAGGAGATCGCCATCGGTGTGATCGGCTCCGACTACAAAGACTTCATCTTCTATCAGTCGCTGGAGACGTTCCTCAGCGGTTATGCCTCCGATCCGCTCGCTCCCGATAGTCCTGACGGTCCCCATGGGCCCGATGGTGGTGGTCAGGTGGTTAAGCTTCGTCAAACCCGCAAGCCGTTCCTGCCTCCAGAGCAGCGACCTGACGATGCAGAAGAGGGCGCAGCCGGCTAGCCGGCACCGAATTCATAACGACATACGGTTGCTCCGCATCTGAAAAGGTGCGGAGCCGATGGGATTCCGGACAATGAGAATTGGCACACCAGGGTTCATACCCGCACGACTGACGGAGGCACGCGAGGCACGCCGGATCGCGAGCAAGTCTGCGCTCGCGAGAAGACTCGGCGTGAGCCCTACTTCAGTCTCTCGTTGGGAGGATGAAACTGCCGATCAAAGCCCTGATCATGCCACCCTAGTGCGTCTTGCCGGCGAATTGTCCGTCAGGCCCGAATTCTTTCTGCGCCCCGAGTATCATAGCGAACGCCCCACCTTCCTGCGCTCACTCGCCAGCACACTCGTACGCGATCTGGCATTCCAAAGAGCGCAGATGCACTGGCTGCAGGAAATTTCTTTCGTGCTTGGGCATTACATAGACCTTCCAGACGTTGACATTCCCGATGTGCTGGAAGGGTCCAGCTATACCGATCTGCGCGATGAAGACATCGAGGCCATTGCCCTGCGCCTGCGCCGACATTGGAACATGGGAGAAGGGCCCTGCGGCGATGTGGTTGCGCTGATGGAGCGTATCGGCATCGTTGTCGCAACAATCCCAATGGGGACAACCAAGCTCGACGGTCTTTGTAGTTGGTCGCCGGTCGATGGCCGTCCGCATGTTCTGCTTGCCACCGACAAGATGTCTTTCCCTCGTCGTCAGATGGATGCCGCTCACGAACTGGCACATGCGGTACTGCACCAGCACGTTCCTCAAGAGGAGTTCGAAGCGAACCTGCGTATGATTGAGAAGCAGGCTTTCCGCCTGGGAAGCGCGCTCCTGATGCCGTCTACAACTTTCCCACTTGAAGTCCGGCACCCCTCACTTTCGATGTTCACCACATTGAAAGAGCGCTGGCGGGTCTCGATCAAGGCTCAGATCAAGCGTCTGGCCGATCTGGAGATCTTGCCTGAGGAGTATGCGCGGCAACTATACAAGCTCTATTCGGCGAAAGGCTGGTCAAAAGGCGAGCCACTCGATCAGCATTGGCCGGTAACGCCGCCCAGGGCCTTACGCGATAGCCTCAACCTCATCGTCGACAGTGGCGTGAGGAGTAAGGCCGATCTTCTAGCGACCGAGTTCACAATTTCCGCGCTTGATCTGGAGCCACTTTGTGGCCTTCCGGCCGGTTGGTTCGACCGGGAGGCTGCGGAGGTAGTTTCCCTCAAGAGACGTGCCGACAGCTCATCGCGCGATCCATTCGACACCGGGGAAGTGATTCCCTTCCCCTTTCCACGGTAGGGCTCTTTCGGTAGGTCACGTACCTAGCGTATCATTGAGGCCGATGCCCACCGGGGTTGGCCGTGCAATCGAGCTTGCCCTGCTGGAATGAAAAGGGCGCAGCCCGTTGACCCGGGATCGTGCCGCCACTGAGCGAACGGCTGTTTTCTTCAGGCGGCGGCCGGTAAGCGGACCGTCACGAATGTCCCAGTCCAAGGCATCAAGAATGAGGAAGCAGTCGCTCTGGACTTGGGAGATTAAAATTGGGTGTTGAACGATCTGGAAGGGTCGACAGCCGAGATGGCCGCTACGCCCCCAAGTCCGCCGTTCCGTGCCTGATCCGAAGCGAAAGGGAGCCTACGGCCCTGTTTGCCTTGCCCGCCACGTTCGCCAACGGCGAAGAAGAATGCATCCTACATGGGCTCGATCCGCCCCACCGCCGCCACGCCGGCGAGATGTTCAAGGGCCTTTAGCGCTATGGACAGGAAGATTTATCCGATGCCAAGGGCAAATTGTAGTTACGAAAAGCGATTGACCATCAATCAGATCGTAACTACAAAAAACCATGATCATCGTAAGGGGCGAGCCGAAACGGCAAGCGAACCTCGTCGAGCACGGGATCGACATTGCTGATATGGGCGCAGAGTTCTTCCTCTCCGTTCTGGTTATCCCTGCGATGGACGGACGCTTTGCCGCTATCGGCGAGATGCACGGCACGATCACGGTGATTTTCGCTGTGGTGGGCACCGAAGGCGTCTCGCTCATCTTTGCCCGCCCGGCTAGCATTACGAAACCGAGCCTCCTGCCATGACCGACCCGAAAAATGCCGCTCCTGGATACACCAAGGCCGATATGGATGCGCTCGGCGATAACCCCGAATGGACAGCCGAGGACTTCGCGAGGGCGGAGCCTTTCGCTGAGGCCTTCCCGGACCTCGCAAAGACGATTCGCGTACGCGGTCCGCAGAGGGCGCCGAAGAAGGTCAGCACCACACTGCGCCTTTCGCCCGAGATAATCGAACATTTCAAATCCGGCGGCCCCGGTTGGCAGTCGCGGATCGATGCGGCCCTCAAGGAGTGGGTGGCTGCGCACTGAGTCCGATTGGATCATTACCCGGTAGGACCATGGCAAGCTGCTGGTCCGCTCCTAGAGAGGAACTCGGCGATTGAACGACCGGCATGGGTCGCGTGCTGACCTGCCTGCTGCTGGCGGAAAAGGTCAGGCGATACCAAAAATGTAGCGCGTTCCAACTACCGAGCGAATTACCCTTTCCGGCATTGCCGCCATAGCGGCAGAGATGAACACCTCTCCGCTGCAATGGCCGGGAATGACGTAGTCCGGAGCCAAGGCTTGCATCATGGTGAGCGTTGCCAGCGCCTGATCGCGGGTTTGCGGAGGAATAAGATGGAAACCGCCGACGATCGCGTGGACCTTGTCGATACCCGACACCGCCTGCGCACGCCGAACCGTGTTGATGATACCGCGATGGCTGCACGAACCGATCACCACCAGTCCGCGTCCCGCTACATTGAAGGCAGTACCAAGCTCATGCTCGGCGTCATCAACCACGAAGGTTTTGCCGCGCTTGGCCGGATCGACCAGCGCGCGATCGCAATTCTGCCCCGGCAACATGGCAGTGGGCACACGCGGATGCTCGGCAGACACAAACGGGATCTTGCCCGTGGTGAAGCCGGATCCCGCAACGAGCTTTGGATCTCCCGAAACGACAAGATCCAGTCCGGCTTTTCGAATAGACGGACGATCTATAGCCCCGAACGAGGGACCATCCGGGGCCGTGCCCCGGATGCGCTCGCAGAACGCTTCCTCGCCGCCGATGAATAGCGGCGTACCATGCCGGACCTTCCCACCGGTCAAGAAGCCATCCAGTCCACCGAAATGATCATAATGGCCATGGCTGAGGACCATCGCGTCGATCGTCTCGGGCGCGATCCCCAGCAGCAGCATATTGTTCAGCAGCGCCGCCGGCGTGTACCCGAAATCGATCAGGATATTGTGCGACTTTCCACCTGCGAATGCGGCCGCAAGCATGGAATAGCCCCATTGGCCGGCGAAAGCCGTGCGATAGTCGGTGGTAAGCGGCGGAGGCATGACATGGAGGTCGGGCCGACTGATTGGCAAACCGAATACGCCGGTTGTGCTATCGATCAACACCGTCAGCTCGAGCCGCTCAACCAACGGGACCGAAATCCGATTGCTCGCACGGAGAGGCGCTACAGGGACGAGTGACGCTCCGGCCAGTGCCAGCAGGGATCGACGGGTTAGTTCCACGATATCCTCCGAGAAATCTCGAGCCGGTGCGCCCAGATCATGAAATCACCACTATCTTGGAATGTCGGCTTTCAGGGGCAGACACAACGCCGACGATAGACTGGCATGGGTCGAGACTGTAAAACGCGCTTTCATTACGGCTGTCAGATGACTTCTCTCCTGGCATCCGTAATTGCAAAGGCCAGTAGATTCTTACAATCGACGATAAATGGAAACTAGCCCGTCAGGCTCTTGGCAAATGCCTGCCAGGCAGGCGTGGCATTAAGCAGAATCCGCAGCGCTTGCGTCGCGACAAAGAACCCACCGCCCCATAGCGTCGCGGGATGCAGCTTGCCGCGCGATCGAATGTCGTAGATCACCAGGGCGGTAAGAAGGACATCGGTCAAGACGATGCCACCGATCGCGGGAGCGAGGCCGATATGGGTAAAGCGCGTGATCCGTGCGAGTGGCGTCGTTAATATCGCCGCTGTCCCGAGCAGCATCAATCTCTTGTGCCAGGCAGCACGCTTGCGCAGCATCAGGGCCGTACCAACGAGTACCGCAAAGGTGAAGATCGCGCCGAGCGGGAAAATCAGGGGTGGGCCTTGAGGCGGAAGATGATTGGCTGCGGCAACTTGCTTGGTGATGATCGCTGTCGCGACGCCCAGCGGCACCATCTCCAGGCCCAGCGCCGATGCTACAACCCCGACGATTCTGTGAATGTCGGCGCGCCCGGCGGCTATCAGTCCGGTTTGCGTTAAATAGAGCAAGATCCAGCCCGTGAAGGCCAAACCGTGGAGGTGCAGCAACGTGGACATCGGCTTGGCGCCGAACATGGGCGCCAGGTAATAGCTTGGCGCGAAGCCAACAAACGTGGCTATCGCGATGACGCACGCCATCGTAGCGAAGAATCGTCGTTCATCCGTAAGGTGTGTCGGAGCCCATTTCGTCAGTGCTACCATGTTTTCCTCCGGTATTACGGGAGAGATCTGCACGCCTTGACAGACGGTCGCAGCTGTAATCTCGAAATATGAGCGCCATATCAATACGATGCTACTGCATTGAAAAGTAATTAATCTCAGATTCGATCTATTATATCAGATTGACCGAATTTTCGGCATAGCATCCGACGGCGACTTGCAATTTGCCCTGTCGTTCGATCAAATCACTGAGGCTGGCGATCCGCTGGTTACATCAGGGGCACAGCGGCAGCTATTTCTGGATAGTACTCTGAAACCTTCTATTCCGCTTGCGGAGATCTTGCGCAGTGCATGGCATAGAAGCGGACGTGCCGATCGCGATAGTATTCCCGCGCCTACAGCATATCACTCGCCCGCGCCTCGGGATTACTTCGGAAATGGTTGCCAAGGAAATTAGCGGTATAGTCGATCTTAAGAGATTTTTACATGGGCGTTCATTCCATGTTGGAGCATAACTGCCATATCCGTGTTCCCAGACCTATCCGTTACTTGATTGGTAAGGCAACTATATCCACCGCGTGCCCGGGAGTCGGTGAAACAGGCCCCCGCTGCGGCTCTCTTCTGGCTGCTGAGGTGGGGGGCCATGCGGCTCGACCCATATCACAGGGTTGTGGTCAAAAGTGCGCAGTAGAAGGCGGTGGGTATGTGCTCAGGCCTTATGAGGCGCGGCGACTTGCAGGGGATCG
>NZ_ALVC01000145.1:0-21507 GCF_000293195.2 Sphingomonas sp. LH128 | reverse complement strand
CACATAGACGCGCTTGACCCGGCCACGGTCGATGAAGTCATTCACGTAACGCCCGCCCCATGCCGTCGCCAGCGTGGCGTTGACGTCGTCCTGATCCAAGCCGGATGCGGCGATCTTCTGCTGGTCGACGTCGACCTTGAAGGTATCGACGTCCGGCAGCTCGGTCACCGTTACCGCGTTCAGCATCGGGTCGGACGAGGCCAGTTCGAGCAGCTTCGCGCGGGCAGCCGCAAATTCGGCCTGCGGCATCCCGGTGGCGTTCTGCAGCAGCATGGTGAATCCCGCCGACTTGCCAAGACCGCGGATCGAGGGCGGAACCTGCGCGACCGCCTTGGCATCGCGCAGGCTCTTGAACGCCTTGGTCGCCCGCTTGGTGATGGCATCGGCGGTGTTCTCCTCGCCGCTGCGCTTCGCCCAGTCGGTCAGGTTGAGGAACCCCTGCCCGGTGTTCTGGCCCGAAGCACCGCCGCCGCCCGCGTTGAGCAGCATGAGATCGACGTTGTCCTTCTCGTACTTCGCGAAATAGCGCTCGATCTCGTTCTCGACCTCCAGCGTGCGGCCCTGCGTCGCGCCGGGCGGCAGTTCGAAGCGGACGCGGGCGATGCCCTGGTCCTCGTTGGGCAGGAAGCCGGTCGGCAGCATCACGAACAGGCCGTAAAGCGAGGCGGAAATCAGAGCGAACACTGCCAGCGAAGCCCACTTGCGCTTCAGCACCGTGCGCGCGCCGGAAAGATACCGCTGCGTGCCGTTCTCGATCGCGGCGTTGAACCTGTCGCCAATCCGGTGCAGCCGCGCAAGCGCCCCCTTGCGCTCCTCACCGCGGTGCTTCTGCCGCAACAGGGTGGCGGTCAGCGCCGGGCTGAGGATCAGCGCCACCAGCACCGACAAAGTCATCGAGGCGACGATGGTGAGCGAGAACTGGCGATAGATCACGCCGGTCGATCCGCCGAAGAACGCCATCGGCAGGAACACCGCCGACAGCACGACCGCGATCGCCACCAGCGCGACCTGGATCTCCTTCATCGACTGGAACGTCGCCTGCCTTGGCGTCAGCGACGGGTTCTCCTCCATCAGACGCTCGACGTTCTCGACCACGACGATCGCGTCATCGACGAGCAGGCCGATCGCCAGAACGAGCGCGAACAGCGTCATCGTGTTGATCGAGAAGCCCGCCAGATAGATGATCCCGAAGGTGCCGAGCAGCACCACGGGCACCGCGATCGCGGGGATCAGCGTGGCGCGCCAGCTTTGGAGGAACACGAACATGACGATGACGACGAGGACGATCGCCTCGATCAGCGTCTTGACCACCTCGTCCACCGACAACGTGATGAAGTCGGTCGCATCGTTCGCGTAGGCGTACTTCATGCCCGGCGGGAAAGTCTTCGCCACCTTCTCCACTTCCGCCCTGACCATTTCGGCCGTCTTCAGCGCGTCCGCGCCGGGTGCCAGCGAAATCGCCATGCCCGCGCCGGGGTGGCCGTTCAGGCGGCTGACGGTCTGGTAGCTTTCCGCGCCCAGTTCCACGCGGGCGACATCGGCCAGCCTGATCGTCGCGCCGCTCGGCTGGGTCTTGACGATGATCGCGGCGAACTGCGCCGGGGTCTGGAGCCGCGACTGCGCGGTTACGGTGGCGTTGAGCATCTGCGTGCGCGGCTGCGGCTGGCCGCCGATCTCGCCCGCTGCCACTTCGGTGTTCTGCTTGCGGATGGCGTTGATGATGTCGGACGGCATGAGCTGGTAGCTCGCCAGCTTCTCCGGGATCAGCCAGATGCGCATGGCATAGGGGGCGCCGAAGACGTCGATGTCGCCCACGCCGCTGACCCGCGCGACGGTGTCCTGCACGCGCGAGGTCAGGAGATCGGAGACGTCCTGATTGGTGAGCCGGTCGGTCTCATCATAGACAGTGACGATCATCAGCAGGTCGGGATTGGACTTGGTGACGCGCAGCCCCTGCTGCTGTACTTGCGTCGGCAGGCGGGGCAGCGCCTGCTGCACCTGGTTCTGCACCTGCACTTGCGCGGTATCGGGATCGACGCCCTTCGCGAAAGTCGCGGTGATGACGGCCTGCCCGCGCGAACTCGACGTGGAGGAGAAGTAGAGCAGGTGGTCCACCCCGGTCAGCGTCTGCTCGATGACCTGGGTGACGCTGTTCTGCAGCGTCTCGGCATTGGCGCCGGGATAGCTGGCGCGAATGTTTACCTGCGGCGGGGCGACGTCCGGGTACTGCGCGATCGGCAGCCCGGCGATCGCGAGCCCGCCCGCAAGCATGGTGAGGATGGCGATGACCCAGGCGAGAATGGGCCGCTTGATGAAGATGCTCGACATGGCGGGTCAGGCGCCCTTCTTCGTCTTCTTGGGCGCCACCTTCTGCGGCTCGGATGCGGGCACGGGCTTCATGGCGATGTCCGGCCGGATATTGCCGAGACCCTGGATGATCAGCCTGTCGCCCGGCTTGAGCCCCGAGGTGACGACCCAAGAGGTGCCTTGCGCGGAAGGCACGACGACCTTGCGCTCCACCGCCTTGTCTCCCTCGACCACGTAGACACTGGCGGCGCCCCGGGGATCGCGGCGCAGGGCCTGCTGCGGGATCAGGAAGGCCCTGGAATTGACCTGCTGGACGAAGCGGGCGCGCACGAACATGCCCGGCAGCAACACGCCGTCGGGGTTGGGGAACGATGCCCGCAAGGTCACCGTCCCGGTGGTGGGATCGACGATGACTTCGGAGAACGCGATCTTGCCGGGCAACTCGTAGTCGCTGCCGTCTTCCAGCTTCAGGCGCACGGAGGCGTCGCCGGGCGTCGATCCATCGGCAAGCGCGCGGCGCAGGCGCAGCAGTTCCGCGCTCGACTGCTGGATATCGACGAAGACCGGATCCATCCGCTGGATCACCGCCAGCGGCTCGGCCTGATTGGCGGTGACCAGTGCGCCCTCGGTAAAGAGCGAGCGGCCGATGCGGCCGGAGATCGGCGCGGGGACACGGGTGAACTGGAGGCTGACTTGGGCCGAGCGCAGGCGGGCCTGTGCCTGCGCGACGGCGGCGCGGGTCTGGCGGGCCTGCGCCGCCGCGTTGACGTAGTCCTGCCGCGCCACCGCTTCCATGTCGGCGAGCGGCTTGTAGCGATCGGCGAGTTCACGGGCGGAATCGGCGCTTGCCATCGCGCTGTTGCGGTTGGCCACGGCCTCGTCCACCGCCGCCGAATAGACGCGCGGGTCGATCTCGTAGAGGGTCTGCCCCTTGGTGACCAGGCTGCCTTCCTTGAAGAAGCGGCGGCGCACGATGCCGGCCACTTGCGGGCGCACCTCGGACATCTGCAGCGCGCTGACGCGGCCCGCCAGTTCGGTGTCGACGGGCACGCTGGTCGGCTGGACGACCACGAAGCCGACGGTCGGCGGGGCCTTGTCCTTCTTGCCCTCGTCCTTGCCGCAGGACGACAGGAGCAGGCAGGCGGGCGCGAGGGCAAGCAGCCCGGTTCGGACGACGATGCGCGTCATCGCCTTACCCTTGAGCGCCGAAGAAGGGAAACAGGCCGAGGCCCAGCGAGGCGACGAGCATCAGCACGCAGATCACCGTCGCCCACTTGAGCGTGAACTTCTGGTGATCGCCGAACTCGACCCCGGCAAGGCCGACCAGCAGGTAAGTCGAGGGGACCAGCGGACTCAGCAGGTGCACCGGCTGGCCGATCAGCGAGGCGCGGGCCATCTCCAGCGGCGCGATGCCGTAAGCATGCGCCGCGTTCGCCGCCACCGGCAGGACGCCGAAGTAGAAAGCGTCGTTGGAGATGAAGAAAGTCAGCGGCAGGCTCGCCAGCGCGACGATCGGGGCGAGGAACGGACCGGCCTGCGGCGGGATGAGCGCGAGGAGGCTGTTGGACATCGCCTCGACCATGCCGGTCTCGCCCAGGATGCCGGTGAAGATGCCCGCCGCGAAGATCAGCGAGACGACGGCGATGACGTTGCGGGCATGACCGGCGATCCGCGCGCGCTGGTCCTCGAGTCGGGGATAGTTCACGAGGATAGCGATGGCGAAGCCGATCATGAACATGATCGAGAGCGGCAGCACCGCGAAGACCAGTCCGGCGAGCAGGCCGATCGTCAGCAGCGCGTTGAACCACAGCAGGCGCGGGCGCTTCAGCGCGGCGTCGACCGTGTCGGTCGGCTCGATGAGCCCGGCGGGGACGGCGCTTTCGGGCAGGCGCGCGCCGCCGGTCGCCGCGAGGCGTGCACGCTCGTGCTTGCCCAGGATATAGGCGAGCGCAATCACGCCCAGCACGCCGATCGCCATGACCGGGATCATCGGCATGAAGACCTCGCCCGGCTCTACATGCAGCGCGCTCGCCGCACGGGCCAGAGGGCCGCCCCAGGGCGTGAGGTTCATCACGCCGCCCGCGAGGATGGTCACGCAGGTGAGCTTGAGCGGGTCCATGCCGATGCGCCGGTAGAGCGGCAGCATCGAGGCGACGGTGATCATGTAGGTCGTCGAACCGTCGCCATCGAGCGAAACCACGGTGGCCAGCACCGCCGTGCCGACCAGGATCTTCACCGGGTCGCCGTCGACAACCTGGACGATGCGCCGCACCACCGGATCAAACAGGCCCACGTCGATCATCAGACCGAAATAGAGGATCGCGAACATCAGCATGATGCCCGTCGGCGCCAGCTTGGTAATGCCGGCCAGCATCATGTCGCCCAGCTCCTTCCCGCCGAACCCCGCGACGAGCGCGAAGACGATCGGGATCAGGGTCAGCGCCACCAGCGGCGACAGCCGCTTGAGCATGATGAGGGTCATGAAGGTGACGACCATGCCAAATCCGAGCACGGTCAAAAGTGTATCGCTTGCCATCTTAGCCTGCCGCTCCCTGGTCGGCGCATCGGCGCGCGACCTTATCGGTTGTGGTGTGCCGTTCTGGCGAGAAATCCTGTCAGCGAGCCGTCATTGCAGCGCAGCACCAGCAAAAATCGTGCAGCCCGCCGCAATGTGCAGGCGAATTGCCGGCGTAATCCTTTGATTTTCTCCCGCTCTGTTCGCTATCGAGCAAACAAGCGGAAACATTTTTAGTGATGCTGCAGCGCAATGATGGCTGATTGACAGGATCGGCCGCGAAAAGGGCTCATCCAATATGCGTTTGGGAGCGCATGCCCGGCACGCCATCAAGAGAAAGGCGCCGGGAGGGGGAGAGGAGCTTAACACGATGTACGGCCAGCCGGATTCCGCCGATCTGTTCAACGCCAGCCGCAGCAAGGTTTCGTTTGCCGCGCGCAAGGCCAGGGCGCGCCTTGCGTTGCTGTCCTGTGTCGCGGTGGGTGCATGGCATCCAGTCATGGCCGAGGCCCAGACAGTGACGCCGCCGGACCAGACCGTCGCGATCGCTGGTCCGCAGATCCCCGGAGAGTCGTCGACCAGAAGCGTGCTGATCGAAAAGACGAAGAAGAAATCGAAGAAGTCGGTCACCTTCGAAAACCCGGCCGAAGACGGCACTTTCGGTGACATGGGGCCGTTCTTCGGCTTCTCGACCTTCAACGGCCGCGAGATCACCGGTTCCAACAATTTCCGCGACATCTCCTTCCGCCAGTTCCCGATCGAACTGCAGAAGGAAGTCGGCTACCGCAGCTTCTACGGGGCGGACCAGGTCGAGGGCGCGCTGTTCGGCCTCACCACCAGCGAGGCGCTGCGACCGCTCGACCTCAAGAAGGCGCGCTTCCAGGCCGACCTCAGGGGCATCTACTCGTCCTACGCCGACCGCTCCGGCCAATCGCCCGGGCGCAGGCTTTCCGCCTCCTACGTCGATCAGTTCGACACCGGGATCGGGCGCATCGGTTTCTCCGCCGGCGTCATGCTGAGCGATTCCTTCCTGCCCAAGGACTTCTACAAGGGCACCACCGCCGTGAAGCCGTGCAACAGCATAGGCCCGACCGCGAGCGGCAACTGCACGTACGATCCCAATTCGACGAATGCGCTCTACTTCCCGACGGGTTCGCACACCTTCCGCCAGCAGCGCTCCGACGAAGAGCAGCGCGCCTATTTCGCGACGATTCAGTGGCAGCCCAACGAGAAGTGGGACATCATGATCGACGGCGAACGGTCCAGCCGCATCCAGTCGCGCTATCGCAGCGAATTCGCGCTGACCGAAGGTTTCCGCTCGCTCACCCCGCTGGAAATCGCCCCGAGCGGCGCGCCGCTGCGCTTTTCCGGCGAGACCAAGCTGGAATCGCTGGGCTTCGCCCGAACCCGTGACGAGAAGTACACCGGCTACGGCATCAACGTGCGGTTTCGTCCGACCGAACGGCTCGAAATCCGGACCGATCTGTCCTATTCGCGCACCGAGCGCAGCCAGACCGACATCTCCGCCAGCGCCTCGACCAACGACCTGGTCGGCCCCGGCGGCCGCATCGGCTACACGCTGGACCTGAGCCACGGCGGCGTCCCTTATATCGAGTTCGCGACACCGATCGATCTGAGCGATCACAGCCTGTTCACCGCGTCCGCCGCCGCAAGGCGCGGGCGCGACACGCGCAGGGATGCGATCAAGGCCTGGCGCACCGACGTCATCTACGAGCTTGGCGGCCTGTTCGAAACGATCCGGCTGGGTGCCCGCTACTCCGAGCACAAGCGCCATGGCCAGTTGCTGACCTACCAGAGCGACGGCATCCCGGACGCGAACGTGCAGGCCGGCAACGCCAGCTGCCGCCGCGGCCCGATCACGACCGACTTCCTCGCCGACAGCGGCACCAACATCAACAGCTGGGCAGTATTCGACCCGGCCTGCCTCTACATCGCCTTTACCGGCAACACCGACTACGACATCCCTCTCGCCCGAAAGTCGGGCGGCGAGCAGGACGTCTCGGAAAAGATCCTTGCCGGCTACATCATGGGTAACTTCAAGGGCGAGCTTGCCGACCTGCCGGTCCACGGCAACATCGGTCTTCGCGTCACCCAGACCCGCCGCACGACGCGGGTGGCGCGCTATACCGGCAGCCCCGATCCGATCATCGACCGCTCCGGCTCGCTCGTGGACTTCCTGCCGAGCGCCAACGTCGTCGTGGAAGCGGGACGCGGGCTGGAGATCGAAGGCTCGGTGTACCGCACGCTCCTGCGCAGCGCGATCGACGGCTTCAACCTGCGCCGCGTCATCGCCGGTCCTTCGGGCACGATCGAGCGGCAGGACCCAGTCAAGGCATGGAACATGGACCTCGCGCTGCGCTACAGCCCCGCGCCGGACACCGCGATTTCGCTCGATGCCTACTACAAGTTCCTGAGCAGCTCGGCCTGGCCGGGTGACCTCATCATGCCCGGCGGCCCGGTGCTGAACCCGGCGCTGCAGGCCGACAGCCGGAAGAAGTCCTACATCCGGGGCGCCGCCGTATCGCTGCGCCAGACCTTCTCGATGCTGCCCGCGCCGCTGGACGGACTGGCGGTGGAGGCGAGCTATTCCTTCACCGACAGCAACTTCCGCTTCAACGATCCTTCGGCCACCGACCCGGCCAATCCGCTCTACCTGTTCGTGCCGCCATCGGGCGTACCGGGCCTGTCGAAGCACGCGGTCAATCTGTCGGGAAGCTGGGAAAAGGGCAACTTTGGGGTCGGCGCGACGTACGAGTATCGCTCGGGCTTCCTGCGTCCCACCGGCCTGACGGCCAACCGCGTGCTGGGGCCGACCAATTACCTCAACGCCTATATCTCGTACCGCATCGACGATCACATGCAGCTGCGCCTCGCGGCGCTGAACCTGACGAACGAGCACGAAGTGCTCTACCGCCCTGTCGCCGATGCCGCCGCGCAGACCAGCTACTTCGGCCAGACCTTCTCGCTGAGCCTGAAGCTGCGGTATTGAATTGCTCGTCACCCCCGGATCCTGATCTCGACGGCAAAGCCGTGCCGATCGTCGAGGATCCGGGCATCGCCGCCATGGGCCAGGGCGATAGCCCGCACCATTGCCAGCCCAAGCCCGTGCCCCGGCGTCGAACGCGCCGCTTCCGCGCGGGCGAAGCGGTCGAACAGGCGGGCTCTGTGCTGCGCCGGAACCCCCGGCCCGTCGTCGGCGACGGTCACCTTCACCCCGCCCTTTACCCGTTCGCCGCTGATCGTGACGCCGGTGCCCGCAGGCGTGTGCCGCAAGGCGTTGTCGAGCAGGTTCGCAAGGGCCTGGTTGAGAAGGCGCCGGTCGCCCTCCACCTGCATCTCCTGCACCAGTACGAGGTGCAGCGAACGCCCACTGTCCTCGAAATCGGGGCGATAGCTCTCCGCCATCCTTTCGAGCAACGTGGAGAGGTCAAGGCGTTCGCGCGGAAGCCGCTCGCTCATGCCCTCGATCTCGGCGATGCGCAGCAGGGCGGAGAAGATCTCCAGCAGTTCGGCTGCCTGCGCGCGGGCGCTTTCGAGCCGTTCCGATCGGACCTCCTCATCGCTCTCCTGCGCGGCCTGGTCGAGGCTGGAACACAGCCGGGTCAGGGGCGTGCGCAAGTCGTGCGCGACGTCGCTGGAGACTTGCCGCAAGTTCTCCATCAGCCCCTCGATACGGTCCAGCATCGCATTGAGAGTGCCCGCGAGCCGGTCGAATTCACTGCCCGATCCGTCACGCGGGACGCGCCGGGCAAAGTCGCCGCCGATGATCGCCCGCGCGGTCGCGTCGATGCGCTCCAGCCGGTGCTGCGTCAGCCAGCCGATGATCCCGGCGGCGACCGCGCCGACCACCAGCAAGGCCGCAAGGGCCGCCGCGAAAAGGGCAGCAAGCGTGCGGTCGATCTCGTCGAGGCCGGAACGGTCGGCTGCAACCACCAGCATGCCGCCCGCCACTTTCGTCGTCAGCGCCTGCGCAATGCCGGGGTCCGGCTCGCCGGGCTTGCGATAATGCAGGAACTCCTCGAACCCGACTTTCGAAGGCACTTGCGCCTGCAGCTTTCCCGCGACCCGGTTCCCGGCCTCGTCCACAAGCAGGTAGTCGAGGCTTGCAGTTGACCGGGATGCCTCGCGCCGCTCGATGGCGGAGGCGATCGCGGGCAGTCCGTGCCTGTGCGCCTCCGCCAGCAACCCCGCGGTCTCGGCGGAGATGCGGTGGTCGAGCTGTTGCTCCAGCGCCTCGTGCGTGACTTCATACGAGATCGCCCCGATCCCCACGATGGCCAGCGCGAAGACGAGACCGACCATGGCGACAAGCCCGGTCGTCGTCTTCCATGCCTTCCCCAACATCACAGTATCCACATCATCCGGGCCGCATCATGTAGCCCGAGCCGCGAACGGTCTCGATCGCGTCCTCCTCGAACCCGGCGTTCAGCTTGGAGCGCAACCGGCTCATGTGCGTGTCGACGATGTTGGTCTTGGGATCGAAGTCGAAATCCCACACCCGCTCCAGCAGCATCGTGCGCGTCACCACCCGGCGCGGGTTGCGCATCAGTTCGGCCAGCAGGCTGAATTCGCGCGGTTGCAGGGCCACGCGCCTGCCGCCCCGCTCGACCGTGCGGCTATCGAGGTCCAGCACGATGTCGCCGACGCTGAGCCGCCGCGCCTCGATCCGGGCGTGGGTGCGCCGCCCCAGCGCATTGATCCGCGCGCTGAGTTCGGAGAATGCGAAAGGTTTGACGAGATAGTCGTCCGCACCCGCCTCCAGCCCGTTCACCCGGTCGGCGATGCTGCCGAGTGCGGTAAGCATCAGCACCGGCGTCGCATCGCCGGTCGCCCGCAGCGCCTTGAGCAGCGAGAGCCCGTCGAGGCCCGGCAGCATCCGGTCCACGACGACGACGTCGAACCCGCCACCGGCGGCATGGTATAGCCCCTCGGTCCCGTCCGAAGCGAGCATGACGGCGTGGCCCGCCTCCTCCAGCCCCTTGGCAATGAAGCGCAGGGTGTCTTGGTCATCTTCGACGATCAGGATTCGCATGCTGCCAGCCTAGCGCGCCTGCGCCCCGCCGCGCCAGCCACCTCCGAGCGCGCGGAACAGTGTTACCTCCGCCTGCGCGAGCGCCATGTCGCTCTGCACCCGGGCGAGCCGGGCGGTGGCGAGGGTGCGCTCCGCATCGACCTGCAGCAATCCTGCAGCATCGCCATAGCGCACGCGAGCGGCGGTGCGCCGTGCATAGGCCTGCGCCTGGCTCGCTGCCTCGGCAAGATCGCGGTTGCGGCGCATCTCCGCATCGTAGCTGGCGAGGCCGGTTTCGACTTCGCGCAGCGCCTTGAGCATGGCGACGTCCCAACCGGCCAGCGCCGCCTGTTCGGAGGCGCGGGCCTGCGCCATCTTCGCGCGCGCCGGGGCAATGTTGGGGAAAGCCCAGCTGATCAGCGGCGAGGCGACCGCATCGAACCCGCCCGCCAGCAGGCCGAGCGCGCCGCCGAGATTGACTTTGGGATAGAAGTCCGCCCGCGCCACGCCGACGCGGGCGCTGGCGGCGGCCAGCTTGCGCTCTGCCTCGCGCACGTCGGGGCGGCGCAGCAGCAGCGCGGTGCCATCGCCCACGTGCAGTGCACCCTTGAGGCGCGGCGCAGCCTCGCAGGCCAGCGCGAACCCGCGCGCCTCCGCCGGGGGACGCCCCTGCAACGTGGCGATGCGGTAGAGTGCGTTCAGCCGCTGCGCCTCGAAAGGCGCGACCGCCGCGCGCGACGATGCGGACAGGGCCGCGACTTGCGAGACTTCAAGCGGCGAAACTTCGCCTGCGGCCAGTTGCTCCTTCACCAGCGCCACCGAGCGATCCTGCGCGGCGGCGACCGACTTGGCCTCGGTAATGGCGCGGGAGGCAGCACAGAATTCGACATAGGCCTGCACAGTGTCGGCAACCACCGCCACGCGCACGCCGTCGAGCGCGGCGGCCTGCGCTTCGGCATCGGCGCGCGCGGCGAGAGCCCCGGAGCGCAGGCGGCCGAACAGGTCGATGTCCCAGCTGGCGGTCGCGGCGATGTCCCAGTCGCTGGCCGAGACCGAGGCGGCGCTCGGCTGGTTGCTGGGGTTGTCCAGCGTCAGCGCGCTTTCCACAGTGGTCGTCGGCAGGCGCGCGGCCTGGGCCTGCCGCAAGGCCGCGCGGGCACCGTCGAGGTTGGCGTAGGCGACGCGCAAGTCGGCGTTGGCGGCAAGGCTGGCCATGACGAGCGCATCGAGCTGCGGATCGTCGTAAAGCCGCCACCAGTCTTCCGGCACCGGCTCTATCGAGGCGACCGGAACCTGCGCGAAAGCGCCGCCCGCAGCGGGCGGAACCACGGTCTTCGGCGGCGTCCCCGCACCCATGCAGGCCGACAGGGCAAGCGCCAGCAGCGGCGCGGCGAGCGAAATGCGGCGCGTCATGCCAGAACCTCCTGAGCCTGCGGGGGCGGCGTGCGCTTCTCCTCGCCGTAGCGCGCATAGAGCGCGGGCATCAGGAACAGGTTGAGCACGGTGGAGGACAGCAGGCCGCCGAGGATGACGATGGCCATCGGGTGCTCGATCTCGTGCCCCGGGGCATTGCCCGCGACGATCAGCGGCACCAGCGCCAGCCCAGCGCAAGCGGCCGTCATCAGGATGGGCACCAGCCGCTCCTCCGCCCCGCGCAGGACGAGGTCGCGGCCGAACGCCATCCCCTCTTCGCGTTCGAGATGGCGGTAGTGCGAGAGCAGCATAATCCCGTTGCGCGCGGCGATGCCGATCACAGTGACGAAGCCCACCAGCGAGCCGAGCGAGAGCATCCCGCCCGTCAGCGCCACCGCAACGACCCCGCCGACCAGCGCGAACGGCAGGCTTACCCCGACCAGCGCGGTGATTCGGCGCGAGCGGAACTCGATCCACACCAGCAGCAGCACGCCCATCAGGCACAGCGCCCCGGTGGTCCACAGCCGCTGGCGCGATTCCTTCAGCGCGGCGTATTCGCCCAGCACTTCGGGGTGATAACCGCTGGCGAAAGGCACCTTGGCGACGGCCGCCTCGACCCCGCGCGCCACCGTGCCGAGATCCGCGCCCGAGACGTTGAGCGTCACGTCGAGCCGGCGCTGGCCGTTCTCGCGCTTCACTTCGTTGGGCGCGGGCACCACTTCGACGTCGGCGATGTCGGCGAGGCGTACCGGCGCACCGGCGGGCGACTGGATCATCAGATCACGCAGGGCGTGGATATTGCCGCGCGCTGCGGGCTCGCCCCATAGCGCGACGTCGAAGGCGCGCTGGTCGCGGTAGATCTCGCCGACCTTCTGCTGGGCCACCAAAGTCTGCGCCTGACGGCGTACTTCGCCTGCGGTCAGGCCGAACCGCCCCAGATCCTCCGGACGCGGACGGATGCGCAGCTGGGCGACCAGCACCTGGCTTTCCAGCTTGAGATCCGCCACGCCGGGAATGCCGGAGACCGCATCGCGCACGCGCTGCCCGGCGGCGCGCAGTTCCTCCTGCTCGGGGCCGTAGATGCGCACCACCACGGTGGCACCGGCGCCGGTCAACACTTCCTTGATGCGTTCGCGCAAGTAGGTCAGCACGTCGCGGAACAGGCCGGGGTAGCCGTCGACCACTTCCTTGATCTTCGCGACCGAGCCGTCGTAGTCGGCCTTCTCGTCGAGGCTGATCCACAGTTCGGTGAAGTTCGGGCCGACGACCTCGTCCGCCTGCTCGGCGCGGCCGATGTGCGCGCCGAAATTGCGCACGCCGGGGATCGAGCGCAGTTCCTTCGACGCGCGGATGGTTATGCGGTCCATCGCCTCGATCGAGGTGCCCGGCTTCTCGACGAAGTGCATCAGGAAATCGGTTTCGCGAAAGTCGGGCAGGAACTGGTCCTTGAAGGTCATGTAACCCAGCCCTGAAAGCAGCAGGCCGCCCGCCACCACGCCGATCGCCGCTCTGGGGCGCACCACCGCGCGTGGCAGGATGCGGGCGTAGCGGCCCTTGAGCCAGCCGACGAAGCGGGTGTCGCGCTCCTCGGTCAACGGCGCGCGGGGCAGCAGCAACAGGCACATCGCGGGGGTCACCGTCAGCGCCACCAGCAGCGAGGCCCCGATCGCCAGCACGTAAGCGATCGCCAGCGGCTGGAAGAACGTCCCCGCCAGCCCGCCGAGGAAGAAGATCGGCAGGAACACCAGCATCACGATCAGCGAGGCGAAGACCACCGCCGAGCGCACCTCCAGCGAGGCTGCGAGGACCACTTCGAAAGCCGATTTCCGATGCTCCGCCTCGCGGTTGAGGCGCAGGCGGCGGGCGATGTTCTCGACGTCGATGATGGCATCGTCCACCACTTCGCCCAGCGCGATGACAAGGCCCGCGATCACCATGACGTTGATCGTCGCCCCGCTCCACAGCAGCACCAGCCCGGCGCCGAGCAGCGACAGGGGGATCGCCGTCAGGCTGATGACCGCCTGCCGCCAGTCGCGCGTGAACAGGAACAGCACCGCCGCCACCAGCGCGCAGCCGATCAGCAGGGCGCGGGTCAGGTTGTCGATCGAGCGCTCGATGAAGGTGGCCGGGCGGAAGATCGTGGTATCGATCTTCACGTCGGTCAGGCCCGGCTTCAGCTCGGCGATGGCGGCCTCGACCGCGCGGGTCATCTCGAGCGTGTTGGCGGTCGGCTGCTTCTCGACGATCAGCATGATGCCGGGCACGTCGTCGATGATCGCGTTGCCGATCGGGGGCGCATGGCCGTCCACCACGCGCGCGACGTCGGACAGGCGGACCGGTGCGTTGCCTGACTGCCTGACGATCGCCTGACCCAGCTGGGCGGCGTCCTGCACCATGCCCGCCTGTTGCACGGCGATACGCTGGTTCGGGGTATCGACGAAGCCGCCCCCGCCCACCAGCACCGCATCCCCCGCAGCGGCGCGCACTTCGGCAAGGGTCACGCCCGAGGCACGCAGGCGGTCGGGATCGACGAGCACCTGCAACTGCCGGTCGCGCTGGCCCCAGACCGCCACGTTGGCGACGCCGGGCACGGCCATCAGCCGGGGGCGGATCGTCCAGCGCACCAGTTCGGACAGCTTCATCTGGTCGAGTTTGGTGGAGGTCAGCCCGATCTTCATCGCGCGGCTGGTCGAGGACAGCGGCGGCATCAGCACCGGCTGGCGCGCGGCCAGCGGCAGGCGCGCCTGCACTTGTGCGATGCGCTCGCCGACGATCTGCCTTGCGCGCATGACGTCGGTGCCGCGATCGAACAGGATCTGGACGGAGGACAGGCCGAGCACCGACTTGGAGCGCAGCGTCATCAGGTCCGGCACCCCGTTCACCGCCGTCTCGATCGGCACGGTGACGAGGCTTTCGACTTCCTCGGTGGACAGGCCGGGCGCCTCGGTCTGGATCTCGACCATCGGCGGGGCGAACTCGGGGAACACGTCGAGCGGGACGTCCCGCCCGGCGCGGATGCCCAGGACCACCAGCAGCGCCGCAAGGGCGAGCACGAAGACGCGCTGGACCAGCGCGAAGCGAACGAGACCGGCCAGCATCAGTGCGCCGCCCCGAACTCGGTGCCGAAGAGTTCCGCGGTGCCAACGGTCACGACCAGCGCCCCGGCCTTGAGCCCGCGCGCGAGCAGCGCCTGGCCGCCGCTTTCCGAGGCGACCTCCACGCGCTGGCGCACGAAAGTATCGGCACCGGTCTTCCGGTAGACCCATTCGCCGCCGTAGATGTCACGCACGATGGCCGAGGACGGGACCGATAGGCCCTGCGTGCGCCCGGCCAGCGGCAGTTCGACCGCGACGCGCTGGCCGACGCGCAAGGCGCGGTCGCCGTTGTTCACGGCATAATAGAGATCGACGGTGCCCGCCACGCTGTCGGCGGAGGGCGGCGCCTGGACCGGGCGTGCACTCCTGCCTTCTCCGTTCCCGCCGAGCGGGTGGATCATGGCCTCGCTCCCGCGCAGCACCGCGCCGACGTCGCTGGCGAAGACCGATGCGCGAACCCAGAGCGTCGATTGGGTGCCGAGCGTCGCGACCGCCGGGCCGAGCAGCCTGCGCTGCTGGCGCGCGGCGCCGACCGCGGCCTGCGCGGCGGCATGGGCGGCAGCGGCCTCGTCACGGGCGCGCACGCTTCCGGCTTCCTCACGCACGAGGGCCTCGGCGCGGGTCAGGGCAATGCGGGCGAGCCGGGCCTGCGCCTCGGTACGCGCCACTTCGCCATCGGCCACCGCCTGCTGCGATCCGATCTGCTGCAGGTTGGTGAGCGAATTGACGGGCACGCCGCCCGCGCTCGTCGGCGGCACCACGATCTCGCCGGTCACCTGCCGCATCTGCGCGGCCGAGCCGCCGCCGACCTTCACCGTCTCGATGCCGAGGCGCTGCTGGGCCTTGGGCGTCAGGGTGAGTTTCAGGAGTTCGGCTTCGTTCGCAATCAGCTCCGCGTGGGCGGGCGGCGTGGACGGCTTGGATGCCGTTTGACCGCAGGCGGACATGGCGAGCGGCAGGATCAGGAGAGCAAGATGGCGCATGCCCAGGGCGCTAGCAGACGCATATTGGGCGATTCTGGAGGCAACCATACAAAATCCCAATGTTCGAAAGAGTCATGATCACGGGCCAATGATCAAGGCTGGTCGCAGCCAGCCCGCATTCTCAATGCAGATGATCCTGCGCGACTGTGGGCGCGGGCGCGCTCCTGCTTCGCCACGCACGCTTTCGGCGCGTCGATCCCCCGGGAGATATCCGCGCGACGTTGCGATATTCGAGCCTGCCGCCATATCCGGCAAGACGCTCCGCCCCGCGTGCAAGATGGCGCAGCAGTTGCGGATCGAGATCCAGCGCCAATATCGCGCGCTGGCGCTGGAGCAGCGCCAGACAGCCGAGCAACGTCGCCTCGTCATCGCCCAGATAAGGGCAGTCGAGGGCGGAGATGACCATCCCCGCCCCCTTCGCCGCACGCGCAAGCCGGACGAAATCCCGGCAGTCGTCCGACCCGAGGCGTGCCGGTCGGCAGCCCCGGATCAGGTCGATCGCCAGTTTCTCGATCGGCGACAGTTTAGCGACGTGGATCATCGGCTGCGACCGATCGCGCCGCGCGCTCAGAACCGCGCGTTGAGGCCGACCTTGAAGGCGGTCGGCGATCCCGGCGTCACGTTGGTGTTGCTGTGCGCGTAGATGAAGTAGCGCTTGTTGAAGACGTTCTCCACGTTGAGCTGGGCGCTGACCGTCTCGCTCAGGTTGTAATAGAGCGCGGCATCGACACGGGTGTAGCCAGGCATCGAGATCAGGTTGTCGGTAGAGGCATAGCGCTTGCCCTGATAGATGACGCCAACGGCGGCGCCGAGCTGTTCGATCGGATCGAAACGGGTCCACAGCGAGGCGGCGTGCTTAGGCATGTTGGGCAGGATGTTGCCCGCCTTCACCGAATTCGACACGTTGTCGAGGAACGTGCCGTCCGAATAAGTATAGGCGCCTACCATGCTGACCTGCTTGGTGATGCTGCCTGCGACGGCGAGTTCAACACCCTTGGTGCGCTGGCGACCCACGGCCTCCGGAATGCCGTTACCCTTGACGTCGGCGAGGACGTTGGCACGGTCCAGCTGGAACACGGCCGCCGAGACATTGAAGGTCGGCAGGATGTCCCACTTCGCGCCGATTTCGTAGTTCTGGTACTTCTCGGGCGCGAGGCTCTCGTTCGAGGCATTCAGGGCGGTGAGCTGGTCGCCGCCGCGCGGCAGGTACGTGCGCGAGTAGCTGGCGTAGATCGAGGCGTTCTCCACCGGCTTGAAGATCAGGCCCGCACGCGGCGACCACAGGTCGTCGCTGACCTTGAAGTCCTGGTTGTTGCGCAGGTTCGTGACCTTGGTGGTGAAGTGCTCGTATCGCACGCCGACGACCACATCGAACATCGGCGAGAGCGCGATCTGGTCCTGCACGTAGCCTGCGACGACTTCGGCGGTGCCGCGGTTCTGCGGGCTCGACGCGCTTTGCGCCCAGATGATGTCGGGGCGGCTGATCGTCGGGTCGAGCAGCGTCGCATAGATCGTCGGCACGCCGCTGGCGTTGGACGCGGTGGGGAAGAAGGCTTCCTGACGCAGGTTCTCGGTCTTCTGGTGGCCGTATTCCGCCCCGACGAGCAGGGTGTGCTCGATCGCGCCGGTGGCGAACTGGGCGTTCAGGTCGGTCTGATTGATGAAGTTCTTGCGATTGGTGAAGTTGTTGTAGCCCTGGATGCCGACGACGGTTCCTGCCGCATAGGTACCGGCGGGCAGGCCGGCCGGGTTGGTCATCGGCGCCGTGTTCACCGTCGTCGGGAAGACGTTCTGGTAGAACTTGTCGTAGTCGGCATAGCGGGTGCGGTTGCGGATCGAGACGGTGTCGCTGAACTTGTGCTCGACGAACAGCGTCGCCGCGTCGGTATCGGTCCAGGTCGGGCTCTGGTCGGGGTCGCCGAAGAACTGGCCGCGCGGGGTGCGCAGCGGCTTGCCGAGGTAGGTGGAGACACCGCGGTCGGCAACGCGCTCATCCTTGAAGTGCTCGTAGCCGAGGGTCACGGTGGTGTCCGCGCCGAGCTTGAAGGTCGCCGTCGGGTTGAAGCCCCAGCGGTTGTAGTCGACACCGTCGCGGTAGCTCTCGCTGTTCTGGTACACGCCGGTCATGCGCACCGAAACCACCTCGCCCAGCGGCGTACCCAGGTCGAACTGGCCGCGCACGTGGTTGAAGCTGCCGCCCTCGACGCGGAACGAGCGGATGAGGTCGCCATTCGCGACCTTGGTGACGCGATTGATGACGCCGCCGACGCCGCCGCGCCCGAAGATCATCGCGTTGGAGCCCTTGAAGACCTCGAGCCGCTCGATGTTATAGAGATCGCGGTAGGTCTGGACGTCGTCGCGCACGCCATCGACGAAGAAGTCGCCGGTGGTGGAATTGCCGCGGATCACCAGTGTTTCGCGGTTGCCCTCGCCCTGCGCCGAGAAAATGCCCGGCACATAGCGGATGGCATCGCCGATGCTGTTCGAAGCCTGATCCTCGATCTGCTTCACCGAAACGACGTTGACCGTCTGCGGCACATCGATCAGCGGGGTATCGGTGCGCGTCGCGCTGGTCGAGCGGCTGACTTTGTAGGAAGTCTGCGCTTCCTTGTCGTCGATCGACGTCGCGGTGACGGTCGCGCCGCCGAGATTGGCCGGGGCTTCCTGCGCCTGCGCGGCCGCGCCGTGGCCGACGAGCGCAACTGCCGTGGCGGCAAGCAGGGCATGGCGGCTGCGCGCATGCAGTGACGTGAAAGCAGGCATATTTCTGAATCCCCCTGATCGATCGAGCATAATTGCTAACGATAATGCGAGCTAATCGCACTTGCTGGGGCGGATACAGACGGGCATGGTGGTTCCCAAGATGCAAAACGCAACATTGGGAAGAAGTGTATTCTTCCCAATGTAATCCCAATGTTGGGATTTTGGCGAAAGTGGTGAGTTGTTTTCCGCGATGAACGTGCTGGTTCTTGAAGATGATCCGGAGCTTTCGAAGTATCTGGGCTCCGGCCTTGGCGAACTGGGCCACCATTCCCGCCTCGTCACATCGGGGCACGAGGCGCTCGATCTGCTTGCGGACGAGCAATTCGACGTCGCCGTGCTGGACCGGATGGTTCCCGGGCTCGACGGTCTTTCGGTGATGAAGCAGGCCCGGGACGGCGGATGCCAGACCCCGATCCTGATGCTGACCGCGCTGGGCGGCATCGAGGACCGCGTCGAGGCGCTGGAAGGCGGCGCCGACGATTACCTGACCAAGCCGTTCGCCTTCGCCGAGTTCGCCGCGCGGCTGATCGCCTTGGCCCGCCGCCCGGCGCCCCAGACGCTTCAGCAAAACCTCGTCGTCGGCGACATCGAGATGAACCTCGCCCGGCGCACGGTGAGGCGCGCCGGATTGCCGATCGACCTCCAGCCGCGCGAGTTCAGCCTGCTGGAGCAGCTCATGCGCAGCCCCGACCGGGTCGTCACGCGCACCCTGCTGCTGGAGCGGATCTGGAACTTCGGCTTCGATCCGCAGACCAACATCGTCGAGACTCACATGAGCCGACTGCGCACCAAGCTGAACCAGGGGTTCGCGCATAACGCCATCCGCACCGTGCGCGGATCGGGCTACATCATGAACCCGGCGGATGACTGAGCGATCCGGCAGGCGCCGACGCCTTTCCCTGCCGCGCACCATTCCCGGGCTCGTCCTCGTCGTCGCCGCGGCATCGGCGCTGATAACCGCCGCGCTCGGCGGCCTCACGTACTGGTTCGTCCATGAGGAGATCGAACGACAGATCGACCACCGGGTCGATATCGAGACCCGTGCCCTGCTGGAATACGAACGCGAGCACGGCTTCGATGCGCTGATCGAGGCGGTCCGCATCCGCGACCTCGCCAGCAAGCCCGGCACGGTGGGCTACCTCGACGACGAGCCGGGCGACGACGAGCGATCGATGGGTTACGCCGTGGTCGATGCGGCGGGACACAGGCGAGCGGGCCGCCTCGACGCCCGGATGCCGCCGCCGGGGTGGAGCGAGTTCGTGCCGTTCGTCCGGCCCGACGGGACACCGGCGATCGCCCAGGGCATCAACGCGCGCCTGTCGAACGGCGGCCGCCTGCTGGTAGCGGCGGACCGGACCATCGTGGATCGCATGGACTTCGTGCTGCTGCGCCTGTTCATCGCTGCCGTCGCGCTGCTCATGCTGGCGAGCGTGGGCACGACGCTTGCCTTCGGCGTCACCATCCGCCGCCGGCTGCGCGCGATGGAAAGCCGCGCCAGCGCGATCATGGCCGGCGACATGACCCAGCGCATGCCTGTTCATGGCGGGGCAGACGAACTCGACGGTCTCGCCAAAGTGCTCAACCGCATGCTCGACCGGATTTCCACGCTGCTGTCGAATCTTCGCGAGGTGTCCAGCGGACTGGCCCATGACCTGCGCACGCCGCTGAGCCGCGTAAGCGCCAAGCTGGAGAAGGCTGCGGCGCTGGCGACCGACCCGGCGCAGCGCGATCTGCTGGACGCCGCCAGCGACGATACCGACGAACTGATCGGCCTTTTCGCCAGCCTGCTGGCGATCACAGAGATCGACGGGAAGCTGGTGCGCAAGCGCTTCGTGCCGGTCGATGTCGCCGATGCCGTCCGGGAGATCGCCGAAGCCCACCGCCCGTCGCTGGAAGACGCGGGCCTGAGGCTGGAACTGTCGATCGAGCCCGCGACGGTCCATGGTGACAAGGCGCTGATCCAGCGCATCGTGGCGAACCTCCTCGACAACGCCCTCGTCCACGCGCACCCGGGCAGGTCCGTAAGCGTCACGAGCCTGACCGAAGGCAGGGAAACCGTGATCAGGGTTGCCGACGATGGCCCCGGCGTCCCCCTGAAGGATCAACCGCGCATCTTCGAACGACTGGTCCGTCTCGATACGAACCGCGGGAGCCCGGGACACGGCCTGGGATTGAGCATGGTGCAGGCCATCGCCGCCGCACACGACGGCACCGCGCGCATAGTCGCCGGGCCTCCGGGGATGGTGGTCGAGATCCGGTTGCCGGCGGGCGACGACGACGACGCAGAGGTGTGATCCAGCCTCGCTACCGGTCCCAGTACGCAGGCGTGCCGATCTCCTGCCGCAGCCACTCCGTCAGCGCCGCGAGCTTGGCCGAGGCACCGCGGTTGCGCGTGTAGGCGATGTAGAGTTCCGCACCCTCCGCTTCGGCGCCGACATCGACCTGGACCAGTGCACCGCTCGCCAGTTGCTCGTACGTGAAGAACGTCGGCAACAAAGCGATGCCGAGGCCCGCCAGCGCGGCATCGCGCATGACGATGCCGTTGTTCACGCGCAGGCAGGCGCGCGGCCGCAGGATGGTCTCGCCGTCGCCGGAACGGAAGCGCCAGTCGGCCGAGCGGTTGGAGTAGAGGATCGCGCAGGCCCGATCCAGTTCCTCCAGCGACGCAGGCGCGCCGTGCTTCTCCAGATAGGACGGCGCGGCGACGAGGACCCGGCGGCTCGACGCCAGCCGCTTCGCGATCAGGCGCGTATCCTGGATCGGCCCATGGCGGATCACCGCGTCGTAGCCGTCGGCGGCCACGTCTACGAACTTGTCGTCCAGATCCATGCTGAGTTCGATGGCCGGGTGGACCGCCAGGAACGCGTTCACCATCCGGCCAAGGTGCAGCGTGCCGAACCCGATCGGTCCGGCCAGACGCAGCGGCCCGGACAGGGATCCACGCCGCTCCGCGATCTCGGCCTGCGCCTCTATCGTCTCGCGCGTGATCCGGCGCGCCCGTTCGAGGAACAGCTCGCCTTCCCCGGTCAGGGACAACTTGCGCGTCGTGCGCTGCATCAGGCTCGCGCCGAGCAGTCTTTCCAGTTCGGCCACGCGCTCACTGACCACCGACTTGGCAAGGCCGAGGCGGCGCGCCGCCTCGCTGATCGATCCCGCTTCGGCCACCGATACGAACGCGGCCACTCCTTCCAGCTTCATCATCGTTCGGCATTCCCGAAAGCCGGTTCCGGAATTTGGCGGCTAGTGCGCACGATGACCTGAAATCATCTTGCCGTCGACAGCCCGCGACATGCGGGATGAAGGAGGCAGACAGATGTTCACTCGAATTATTGCAGCGGCCCTCGCCCTGGCCACCCCGCTCGGCATCGCCGCGACCCCCACCGCCGCGCAAGTCGCGCC
>NZ_ALVC01000144.1:0-27743 GCF_000293195.2 Sphingomonas sp. LH128 | reverse complement strand
GGGGGGGGCCCCCGCCGACGCAGTCGGTGGTGGAGGGGTAGCGCGCTCAAAGCCCCCTCCGTCAGTCGCTGCGCGACTGCCACCTCCCCATCGCTACGCGACAGGGAGGATGAGCGCCTTCAGAGCGCGCGCGAGAGTTCCTTGATCTCGGTATTCAGGATGCGATCGTTCTCGGAATAATCGACCGGGCAGTCGATCAGATGCACGCCCGGCGTATCGCGGCAGTGCGCGAGCAGTTCCTTGAGGTGCGCGGCGCTCTCAACCCGGTAGCCGTTGGCGCCGTAGCTCTGCGCATACTGCACGAAGTCCGGGTTGCCATAGTTCAGCCCGAAGTCCGCAAAGCCCATGTTGGCCTGCTTCCAGCGGATCATGCCATAGGCATTGTCGTTCAGGATCAGCACCGTCAGGTTGAGACCGAGGCGCACCGCCGTCTCCATCTCCTGGCTGTTCATCATGAACCCGCCGTCGCCGCAGACCGCGAAGACCTTGCGCTCGGGATAGACCATCGCGCTCGCCATCGCCGAGGGCAGCCCTGCCCCCATCGTCGCCAGCGCGTTGTCGAGCAGCACCGTGTTGGGCTTCATCGCGCAATAGCCGCGCGCGAACCACAGCTTGTAGACGCCATTGTCGAGGCAGACGATCGCATCGTCGGGCAGCGCGTCGCGCACCTGCTGCACGGCATGGGGCGGGAAGATCGGGAATCGCTCGTCCGCCGCCAGCTTCGCGGTGTGCTCGACCTCGGCGGCGCGGAAGCGCAGCATTGAATCGAAGTTCCACTTGGGCGAAGGCGTGATCGCCTCCTTGATCTGCCACATGGCGTTGGCGATGTCGCCGATCACCTCGATGTGCGGGAAGTAGACCGGATCCACCTCGGCCGTTTTGGTCGAGATGTGGATCACCGTGCGGTCATCGCGGGTGCCGTCGTTGTGCATGAAGAACGGCGGCTTCTCGATCACGTCGTGGCCGATGTTGACGATGCAGTCGGCGTCCTCGATCGCGCGGTGCACGAAATCGCCCGAGGACAGCGCAGCGCAGCCCAGGAACTTGGGATGGCGCTCGTCGATCACGCCCTTGCCGAGTTGGGTGGTGAGGAACGGAATGCCGGTCTTCTCGACGAACTCGCTCAACATCTTGCTGGTCATCTTGCGGTTCGCGCCTGCGCCGATCACGAGAACGGGACGCTTCGCCGTCTGCAGGGCATCGACGGCCTGGACGATCGATTTCACGTCCGCCGTCGGGCGCCGCACGATCGAGCGCGGAACGGGGCGCGAATCGGTGTGCTCGTCGGCGATGTCCTCAGGCAGTTCGATATGCGCCGCGCCGGGCTTTTCTTCCTCGGCGATGCGGAACGCCTCGCGCACGCGGCTCGGAATATTGTCCGAGGACGCCATCTGGTGCGCATACTTGGTGATGGGCTGCATCATCGAGACGACGTCGAGGATCTGGAAGCGGCCCTGCTTCGACTTCTTGATCGGCTTCTGGCCGGTGATCATCAGCATCGGCATGCCGCCGAGCGTCGCATAAGCGGCAGCGGTGACGAAATTCGTCGCCCCCGGCCCCAGCGTCGAGAGGCAGACACCAGCCTTGCCCGTGTGGCGCCCGTAAGTGGCGGCCATGAACCCCGCGCCCTGTTCGTGACGCGTCAGGATCAGCTTGATCTGCTTCGAACGCGACAGCGAATCCAGAAAATCGAGGTTTTCCTCGCCCGGCACGCCGAAGATATACTCGACACCTTCCTGCTCGAGACATTCGATGAACAGGTCCGACGCCTTGCGCTTGTCGCTCTCGGCCATGATCCAGCTTTCCCTCTTCCTGCCGCCGGTCCCTGATGCCCGGCCGTCTTGATCGAGGCTGATACGCGATTCTGTTCAGGACCGTCCCTGATGAATTAATCAGCCTCGCCGTAGAAAATATCAGGCGGGGGCAAGCAGAGCTAGTAACCCTGCGCGAGATCGACCTGATGCGCCAGCGGCTCTCCGCGTAAATAGCGCCCGAGGTTACCGAGAAACCGCGCCGAGCCGCGCGCGAACAATGCATCCTGCGCGCGGCCGGACAAGTGCATGGAGATATGCACGTTCTCGCGCGACCACAGCGGATGGTCCGAGGGCAGCGGCTCGGGCGTAGTCACGTCGAGGAACGCCCCACCCAGATGCCCCGAATCGATCGCGGCGAGCAGCGCGTGCTGGTCAATCACCGTACCGCGCGCGAAATTGAGCAGGACCGCGCCCGGCTTCATCGCCGCGAACTGCTCCGCGCCGAACATGCCGGTCGTCTGCGGCGTCGAGGGGACGATCAGGATCACCCAGTCGAACCGCCCGAGCGCGCCCTGCCATTCGTCCTGCCCGAGTTCGCCTTCACCCGGCGTGCGGCGCGCGGCGGTGACTTTGGCGCCGAATACACACAGCATCCCGGCGATCTTCGCGCCGATCTCGCCCGCGCCGATCACCAGCACTTCGCTGTCCAGCAACTCGCGCTTGCCCGGCGAATCGGGCAGCCATTCGTGGCGATCCTGCGCCCGCACGACCTCGCGCCAGCCCTTGGCCATCGTCAGCATGCCCATGAGCGCATATTCGGATACGCTCTGCGCATGGATTCCCGCGCCATTGGTCAGCGCGACGCCGCGCTCCCGGAAAAGGTCGAGCGGCAGCCAGTCCACGCCCGAGGACATGGCGCAATACCACTTGAGCCCGGTCATCAGGGGCAATGCCTCGCGGGCCTTGGGCGGTGCGATCATATCCAGCCATGCCACTTCGGCGCGAGGTGCCAGCGCCATGAGTTGGTCGGCATCCTCGAACCACAGCGGCTCGACGCCTTCGGGCAGCTTGCCCTCCAGCCATGGGCGCGAGTTGGCATTGATCAGCGCGGCGGTCATGGGGCACTCCTAATCCGGGCAACTACAATAGCTTGCCAGCCTCGGAGCATCCGCGCGGGAAGACAAGGGCGGGTTCGGCATCCGCCCTTGCGTTCATGGCAACAATCAGGCCAGCTTCCATTCCCAGCCGAGCGGATCGCCGTCCATCGCCTCGACACCCTTGGCGGCAAGTTCGTCACGCAGGGCGTCGGACGTCGCGAAGTCCTTGTCGGCACGCGCCTGCTTGCGGGCGGCGAGCACGTCCTCGATCTCCGCCTCGGTAATTGCCGCCGTCTTGGGACGCAGGCGCAGATCGGCGCGCGCGGTGCCGAACAGGTCGAGCCCGAGCACCGCGTCCATTGCCTCGACCACGGCGCGCTTGGCGGCGGGATCGACCTTCTTCGCGGCCAACACCTCTTCCAGCGCGGTCAGCGCGATCGCGGTATTGAGGTCTTCGCCGATCGCCTTCTCGAAAGTTTCGAGCATCGGCGCGAGCTTGGGATGCGATGGTTCGCCCGCTTCCACGTCGGCAAGACGCTCGGCGACGATGATCATGCGCTTGAGACGCACCAGTGCGGCCGCGAGACCTTCCCAGCTGAATTCCAGCTCGCTGCGGTAATGCGCCTGCAGGCACATCATGCGGTAGCCGAGCGGGTGGTAGCCCTTGTCGATCAGCAATTGCAGCCGCAGGAATTCGCCTGACGACTTGCTCATCTTGCCTGAGCGCTCGACAAGAAAATTGTTGTGCATCCACACCTTGGCGCCGGAATTTGCGGGCACGTCGAGACCGCAGGAGTCTCCGGGGTTGCAGCAGAACGCCTGGTTCTGGGCGATCTCGTTGGGGTGGTGGATCTCGCGGTGGTCGATGCCACCGGTGTGAATGTCGAACGGAAACCCGAGCAGGTCGCCGCTCATCACCGAGCATTCGAGATGCCAGCCCGGCGCGCCTTTGCCCCAGGGCGAATCCCATTCCATTTGCCGCTTCTCGCCCTTGGGCGTCTTGCGCCAGATCGCGAAGTCGGCGGCGTTGCGCTTGCCCTCGACGGCCTCGATGCGGCCCTCGCCCTCCTCGGTGACGGCGCGGGCGAGGCGGCCGTAATCGGCGACGGTGGAGACGTCGAAATAGAGGCCGCTTTCCAATTCATAACAATGGATTGGCGCGATCTTCTCGGCGAATGCGATCATCTGCGGCACGTAGTCCGTGGCGATCGACCACTTCGCCGGCTGGCGGATGCCCAGCGCCTTGATGTCGGCCCAATAGGCCTGCGTGTAATGCTCCGCGATGTCCCAGATGGACTGGGACTGCGTGCGCGCCATCTTCTCCATCTTGTCCTCGCCCGCATCGGCATCGTCGGTCAGGTGGCCGACGTCGGTGATGTTGATGACGTGGGTGAGCTTGTAACCCTTGTGGCTCAACGTCCGACCCAGAATGTCCGCGAAGACATAGGCGCGCATGTTGCCGATGTGTGGGTAGTTGTAGACCGTCGGCCCGCAAGTATAGACGCGCGCCTCGCCCGGGTGGACGGGCTCGAACATTTCGAGCTTGCGGGTCAGGCTGTTGAACAGCGTCAGCTGGGATGCGTCGGTCATGCCTTGCCGAATAGGCAGCCCGGCGCGGCAGTCAAGCCGATGGCAGGTATAGGAGCAGCGCAAGGCGCCGCCCCCATACCGCAGGGTCAGAACTTCAGCGAGTCCACGATCTTGTGGTACGCCTCCAGATCCTTGCCGAAGTAATAGATCGAAGGCGCCTCGTAGGTGACAAGGTAGAGCTTCTTGTCGACCATCGTACCGATGGCCTCGCCCTTGCGCTCCACGCCATCCTCGTCGCGAACGTACGAATACGTGAAGCGAATTGCCTGCCTTCCACCTGCCGTCGTCACGTCCTGACTGTCGATCGCCATGCGGTTGACCTGGAACCGCGCGCGATAGGTGGATTCGAGCAGCAGAGGAATGTCGGGCAAAAGCATGGCACCATCAACCTTCGGGAGCGGCGCTTTCTTCTTGTTGGCTTCCCGATAGATGGGCATGCCGGCAGCCACGCCGCCGAAGAACGAGACCTTGTTGAGGTTGTCGCCGTCGCGCGTCCAGACTTCGACATTCGGTCCGCCGCTGAAGCTCAGCTTGTTCCACTCGCCGTCCGGAGAGGACGCGATCGACGACTTGGCGATCTTGGCGGTCGGGCCTGCCGCGATCAGCGAATTGGCGTGGACCGCAGGAGCTTGCATCGCCAGCGCGGCAAGCAGAACCAAAAGTACCTTCTTCATCTTTGCAAAATCCTATTTGGTGGCGACCAAAGCATTGATCATGCCGCGGTCGGAGGCATCCGGACTGCGTGTGAGGTATTCCTGAAGGGCGGTGCGGCCGTCGGCCTGTTCTCCGTTGCGCATGAGCGAGAGACCCAGTTCGCGATAGACGACCGGTTCGGCGTAGCCCTGGGTGATCGCCTCGCGGAAGAATTGCGAGGCGGTGGCAAGGTCGCGCGGGTTGCCCCGCGATCTGTACAGCTGGCCGCGTGCAAACAGCAGATCACCCGTCCAGCCTTCGACCCCCGACATCTTCTGGAGCAGGTATTCACTGCCGCCGAAGTCGTTCGCCTTGACCTGCGCGGCCAGAAAACGAGCGAGGTACGGGCGCATCGCATCCCGGTAGGCCTTGGCGCCATAGTCACCCGGATGCGGTTGGCGCATGGCTTCCTCTTGCAGGTAAGTCGCGCGGGCCAGCGAAGCCGGATGGGTATCGAAGAACCCCGACGAATACGCCTGCTTCGGCTTCAAGCCGCGCGAAATCGAGCGGGCGTCGTCCTCTCCCATCACGTAACGCCACACGTCGGCGGCGGCGGCATTGGGATATGGCGAATTCGCCATGTAGCCGAGGCTGAGCATGTCGGCGGCGGCTTCCTGATCGCGGCTGAAGCGGTAGATACCGCCGATCACGCTCATCTGCAGCGCCGCCGGGCTTACCCCCGCCGCCGCGCCGAGAAGCCCCACCCATGCCGCGACATCGGTGGAACTGCGTGCCTGCTTGAACGCGCGCAGCCCGTGGCGCAGCTCGAAATGCGCGAATTCGTGGCCGAGAATGGCCGCCAGTTCCGCTTCATTCTGCACCCTGAGCAGCAAGCCGCTCCACACCCGCATCGTGCCGTTTGGCGACATCGAGGCGTTGAACTGCGGAACTTCGAGGACATAGACCCGGACGCTGCGGCAGCGTTCCTGGCCCACGGCCTTGCACAGCACACCCTTCACGTAGCGGTTGAGGTCGTCCTCGTGCATGACGAGTGCGGAATCGCGCAGCGTGCGTTCCTGCTCATCAGCCTCCATCCACAGTCCGCGTTCATCGACGGTCGTGGGTTCATAGGCCTGGACGTAAGGCGGAAGCGTGGTCGAGAAAGGGGTCGTTGCTGGCGGCGGCGGGGCAGTTCCTGCAAGCAGAACTCCCGCCACGGCCGCGCCGAACGCAACCGTCAGGCGGCCCATCTCACTTCACCGCTACCGGCACGCCGGCCATCCGCCCGGGAAAGCCCTCCAACAACTGGGTAACGCGCTTGATCGCGCCTTCGGGCGTGCGCACATCACCGCCCATCTGGCGGTCGGCATTCAGCCAGACCAATTCACCGGTCTTAAGGTCCACCAGGCCGGCATGGCCCCAATGGACGCCGGACGTCACGCTGACACCAGCCATCGCGCTGAATATCTGCAGTGCCTTGCGGCCCGCTGATCCATACGAATCGTACGTATTGATGAACAAGGCATAGTCGGCATTCTTGAGCGAGCTGATCTCGGCGATGCCGGGGCCGACGCCCCATTCGAAGGTGTCCTTGCGCTTCTTGGTTGGAAGCCTGTTGCCGGGGAAGAACTGGAACTCGATCACCGAATCCGCCACGGTGCCGAACAGGTTCTCGTACTGCCCGACCACGCTGCCGTCGCTGCTTGTGCCCTCGTCGTAATCGACGACGACATTACCGAGTTGACCCTGCGCATCCTTGAGCGCCGTGCCCAGATTTTCCCGCGCTTGCGCCGTCCAGTCGGCGTTCGGTTCGTTCATGCCGCCCGTGGACTGTTCTCCGACGCGGATTGTGGGTCGCATCAGAACAATCCGCACGGTCCCCGGCTTGAGCGAGAAACCGGGCTTATTCCCAGTCTTTTCCTGAGCAACGACTTGCGCAGAACACAGAACTAGTACGCCCGCCAAGAGCGCACGCACGAAATGTCGCACATACATCATTATGATTCCCCCGTTTCACGCTGAAATTGCGCGATCTTTACGAGGGAGCAACAGAAATTTTCGAAGCAATGCCCGACCTGTAAGACTTTTTAGGTAGGAGGCTCGTAAATCTCCCAGCTAGATTGGCCCTGAACGGTCAGGACGGCAGGCATCACTCCTCCTCGAACAGCCCCGCGAGCTGCTCGATCATCGTGCCGCCGAGTTGCTCGGCATCCATGATCGTCACGGCGCGGCGGTAGTAGCGGGTCACGTCGTGACCGATGCCGATCGCCACCAGCTGGACCGGGGACTTGCTCTCGATCCATTCGATCACGCGGCGCAGGTGCGCTTCCAGATAGCCCGCCGAGTTCACCGAGAGGGTCGAATCGTCCACCGGCGCGCCGTCGGAGATGACCATCAGGATGCGGCGGTCCTCCTGACGCGCCAGCATGCGGTTGTGCGCCCAGAGCAGCGCCTCGCCGTCGATGTTCTCCTTGAGAAGCCCCTCGCGCATCATCAGGCCGAGGTTCTTCTTGGCGCGGCGCCAGGGTTCGTCGGCCTTCTTGTAGACGATGTGGCGCAAGTCGTTGAGGCGGCCGGGGTGCGCGGGCTTGCCGTTCGCCAGCCAGCTTTCGCGGCTCTGCCCGCCCTTCCACGCGCGGGTGGTGAAGCCGAGGATCTCCACCTTCACGCCGCAACGCTCCAGGGTACGTGCCAGCACGTCCGCGCTGATCGCCGCGATCGATATGGGGCGGCCGCGCATCGAGCCGGAATTGTCGAGCAGCAGGGTGACGACGGTGTCCTTGAACTCCACGTCGCGCTCGATCTTGTAGGACAGCGACTGCCCCGGCGAGACGACCACGCGCGCCAGACGCGCGGCATCGAGCAGGCCCTCTTCCTGGTCGAAGTCCCACGAGCGGTTCTGCTGCGCCATCAGGCGGCGCTGCAGGCGGTTGGCAAGGCGCGTCACCACGCCCTGCAGGCCCTTGAGCTGCGCATCGAGATAGGCGCGCAGGCGGGTCAGTTCCTCCTCGTCGCAGAGATCGGAGGCGCCGACGACTTCGTCGAAGGCTTCGGTGAAGACCTTGTAGTCGAAGCTATCCGGGATGTCCGTCCATGGACGGTTCGGGCGAACGGGGAGCATGCCCTCCTCGCCTTCCTGGCCGTCTTCGCCCTCCTCCATGTCGTCGGAGGTTTCGCCTTCGGCCTCGCTCTCGCCCTCGTCGTCGCCCTGCGAGGGTTCGGCGGCCATTTCGGCGGGATTCTGGTCCTGCCCCTCTTCGCCGCCTTCCTCCTGCTCCTCGGTCTCTTCCTCGCCGTCCATGTCTTCCATGTCGGTGGGTTCCTGCGGCACTTCCTCCGCGCGGGTGAGTTCAAGGTGCTGCAGCATGTCGAGCGACAGGCTCTGGAACGCCTTCTGGTCGTGCAGCGAATTCGCCAGGGCATCGAAGTCGGTGCCGGCCTTGCGCTCGATCCACTTGCGGACCATTTCGACGCCGGGGCGCGCGATCTCGGGGATTTCCTGACCGGTCAGGCGCTCGCGCAGCAGCAGCGCAAGGGCTGCGGGGACCGGCACCGCGTCCGGCGTGTCGGCGCGGCTGATGGGATCGGACGTGATGCGCGTCAGCAGCGCGGCATCGAGATTGTCGCGCATGCCGTCGTAGGCATTGGCGCCCAGCGCCTCGTAGCGCACCGTCTCCACCGCATCGAACGCGGCGCGCGCGGTCGGCTCGGCGGGGGCATTGCGCATGTGCAGCCTGTCGTCGTGATGCCGCAGCTTGAGCGCGAAGCTGTCGGCGAAGCCGCGCGCCTGCATCGCGGCGGCGCGCGGCAGGCTGCGGCCGGGCATCGGCACGCGGAAGGTGTTGCCGGTGGAACTGGGCGCATCGGCGGTCCAGTTCACTTCGACCTCCGCCTCCTGCGCGATGGCGCGCGAGGCTCCGGTGAGGACGGACTTGAAGCGATCGGTTGGGGATTCGTCGGACATTGCCCGAGGTGCCTAGCGCATTGGCGCGGCTGGCTCAAATGGGCGATGTGAGAGGGGGTGGTTTGAGGCGTGAGGCTGAAGCCCACCCCTGCCCCCTCCCGCATGCGGGAGGGCCGGGAAGCGTGGCCCGCAGGGCCTGGCCGGACGGGGTGGGCAGGCCCCGCCCCGTCAGATCAGATCGACTGCCCGGTCTTCGCCCAGTCGGCGAGGAAGCCTTCGATGCCCTTTTCGGTCAGGACGTGCTTGAACAGGCCCTTGATGACCGACGGCGGCGCAGTCATCACGTCGGCGCCGATGCGCGCGGCTTCCAGAACGTGAACGCCGTGGCGCACCGAGGCGACGAGGATCTCGGTCGCGAAGTTGTAGTTGTCGTAGATCAGGCGGATGTCGCTGATGAGCGCCATGCCGTCGAAGCCGTTGTCGTCGTGACGGCCGACGAAAGGCGACACGAAGGTCGCGCCGGCCTTGGCGGCGAGCAGCGCCTGGTTGGCCGAGAAGCACAGCGTCACGTTGACCATGGTGCCTTCGCCGGTCAGCGCCTTGCAGGTCTTGAGGCCGTCGATGGTAAGCGGCACCTTGATGCAGACATTGTCGGCGATCTTGCGGAGGATTTCGGCCTCGCGCATCATGCCCGCGTGGTCGAGCGCGACGACTTCGGCGCTGACGGGGCCGGTGGTCAGCTTGCAGATCTCGGCGGTGACTTCCATGAAATCACGGCCCGACTTGGCGATCAGCGAGGGGTTGGTGGTCACGCCGTCGAGCAGGCCGGTGTCGGCCAGTTCCTTGATGTCGGCGATTTCGGCGGTGTCGGCGAAGAACTTCATGGCGTGCGTATCCCTGCGGCGCCGCGATGGGGGCGGCGATTCTGCGCGCCCCTATAGGCAATGCCGCGCCGGGGTGCCACCCGTGTTGGCATGCGCGCACAACCGGCGTCATCCCAGCGAAAGCTGGGACCGCTGGCCTGTTACGGCCAACGCGCGTTCGAACCCAGCCCCGCCGAGGGTTGGGCTTGGCTCGGCCAGCGGTCCCAGCTTTCGCTGGGATGACGGGGGTTTATCGATTAAATGCCCTTGGCCAGCTTCAACGCCGCGATCAGCGCGCCGTCATTGGTGCTTTCGGGATGCGCGCGGATATCCGCTTCCTGCGCGCCGATCTCGTACCAGATCGCATTGTCCGCCTCGAGCGCCAGGGCATGCGCCGCGTCCGCCATGTTCACGCCGGTCAGCGCATTGACGGCGGTATTGAGGATCGGATCCTCGGCCATGCGCATCACCCGGTCGAGTTCCGGGATCATCGCATTGACGAGGCCGGAGCCCATCGACTGGCGCAGGAACGTCGTCGCCGAAGTATCGCCGCCCCGCAGCAGAGCCAGCGCGTCGGTCACCGTCAGCGAGCGCACCGCATCGTAGACGATCGGCGCCGCGACGCGCGCGCCGTCCTCGGCGATGCGGTTCAGTTCGCGCTGGAGCTTTTCCTTGAACAGCGGCGAGCGGAACACCTTCTGAGCCACCGACCCCGGACGGCCGAACAGCACCGGCATGTTGATGCGGGCGACCTGGCTGTCCCAGAAACCGTCGGGCTGCGTCAGCCGCGCGAAGGCGCGTTGGCTGGAAAGCATCAGCAGGTTCTCGATGATATCGGTGTAGCTGGGCCGCCCGATCGTGGTGCAGCCTGGTAGTGCCATGACGCCCGTAGCCAGAAATCCGGCCAAAACTGCCCGTCGTCCCACTGCCTGCATGCTCGATCCCCCATTCATCTGCGCGTACTCCTTCACGACCCCGTTTGCCCGCGCCTATATGAACGCAGATGCAACGTGTCCGACTCCTCGTCTTCAACGCCGCGCTGGGCGTCCTCGACTATCGCGTGCCGGAGGGAATGACGATCGAATTCGGATCGATCGTCATCGCCCCCCTTGGTCCGCGACAGGTGCTGGGCATCGTCTGGGAACCGGAACGCCTGAACGCGCAGGAAGTGCCTGAAAGCAAACTGAGACCTTTGCTCGGTGTGATGCCCGCGCCGCCGCTGTCGGAGCGGTTGCGGCGGCTGATCGAATGGACCGCCGATTACTACTGCGCCCCGCTGTCGTCAGTGGCGCGCATGACGCTGGGCAGCATGTCGGCGCTGCGCGGCGGCGGCACGACCACCGAATACCGCCTGACCGGCGAGGAGCCCGCCCGCCTTACGCCCCAGCGCGCCGCAGCGCTCGATGCGCTGCAGGGGGAGCAGGGCGCGATCCGAGAACTGGCAGAACTCGCCAGCGTATCGGAGGGCGTGCTGCGCGGCATGGTCGGCGCGGGACTGCTGGAGGCGGTGACGGTCGATCTCGACCGGCCCTATCCCCCTGCCCGCCCGGAATTCGCCGAGCCGAAGCTCAACGACATCCAGCAGCACGCCGCCGACATTTTCGTCGAGGCGGTGAAGGCAAAGAAGTTCGCCCCCTTCCTGCTCGACGGCGTCACCGGCTCGGGCAAGACCGAGTGCTACTTCGAGGCTGTCGCCGAAGCGATACGCATGGAGCGGCAAGTGCTGGTGCTGCTCCCCGAGATCGCGCTGACGGAAAATTTCCTGCGCCGCTTCGAGCATCGTTTTGGGGTGCCGCCGGTGCTGTGGCATTCGTCCTTGAAGTCCAGCGAAAGGCGCCGGGCGTGGCGTGCGGTATCGTTAGGTGCCGCGAAGGTCATCGTGGGTGCCCGTAGCGCGCTATTCCTGCCTTACGCGAATCTGGGCCTGATCGTGGTCGACGAGGCGCACGAAATCTCGTTCAAGCAGGACGACGGGGTGCGCTACAACGCCCGTGACGTGGCCGTGATGCGCGCGAAATTCGAAGGAATTCCGATAGTTCTCGCCAGCGCCACCCCGGCGCTGGAATCGATGCAACTGGCCGAAGCCGGGGTCTATCGCAAGATTGACCTGCCCTCGCGCTTCGGCGGCGCGACATTGCCCGCGATCAACATCCTCGACCTGCGCGAAGAGGCCCCCGAACGCGGCCGCTGGATCGCACCGAGGCTGGTGGAGGCGATGAAGGACCGGCTGGCCAAGGGCGAGCAGTCTCTGCTGTTCCTCAACCGACGGGGCTATGCGCCGCTGACCCTGTGCCGCAACTGCGGCTACCGCTTCCAGTGCCCCAACTGCACGGCATGGCTGGTAGAACACAGGTTTTCCAAGAGGTTAACCTGCCACCATTGCGGCCATGAGACACCCGTGCCGGAAGCCTGCCCCGACTGCGGCACCGGCGACTGCCTCGTCGCCTGCGGCCCCGGGGTGGAGCGCATCGCCGACGAAGTGGCGGAAATCCTGCCCGAAGCGCGCACCGCGCTGGTTACATCGGACACCATGAACACGCCTACCGCGATCGGCGAATTCGTGGCGATGGCGGAAAACAAGGCGATCGACGTCATCATCGGCACCCAGCTGGTGACCAAGGGCTACCACTTCCCCGACCTGACGCTGGTGGGCGTGGTCGACGCCGACCTCGGCCTCGAAGGCGGAGATTTGCGAGCCGGTGAAAGGACTTACCAGCAGATCGCCCAGGTAGCCGGCCGCGCCGGTCGCGGCGAAAAGCCTGGCGAAGTTCTCATCCAGACCCGCCACCCCGAAGCCGCCGTCATCGCCGCCCTGGCCAACGGCGACCGCGACGCCTTCTATGCCGCCGAGACCGAAGCCCGCCGCGACGCCGGGGCGCCGCCCTTCGGGCGTTGGGCCGCGATCATCGTCAGTTCGGAGGATCAGGCCGAGGCGCTATCCGCCGCCCGCGCGATCGGCGGGACAGCGCCGAACCTGCCGGACATGCTGGTGCTCGGCCCTGCCCCCGCGCCGCTCTCCCTGCTGCGTGGCCGCCATCGCTTCCGCCTGCTGATCAACGCGCGCCGCTCGGCGGAACTGCAGAAAACCTTGCGCGAATGGCTCGATCCGCTCGAGTTCCCGCGCGGGGTGCGCGTGAACATCGACATCGATCCCTATTCGTTCGTCTGACCCTGCTTCCAGCGCGGCGGCATGAACTCCCCCTTGCGGTAGGCGTATCTCAGCAGGGCGACGCCTGCGATCGTCGCCACCACCAGCGCCACGCCCGAGGCTTCGAGCCCGAACGCCCCGCCGGTCAGCAGTTCAGGCCCGCTGAGGCGCGTCTCCACCAGCCCGCGCGGCGTCCCTCCCCCGGAAACGGGGATCGACCAGATCCACCCCTGCGTGAAGTTCCAGCCCATGTGCAGCCCGATCGGCGCCCACAGCCGCCGTGTTACAAGATAGGCCGCACCCAGCAGAATCCCCGCCTCGCAGGCGATGGCGAAGGCGGCAAACAAGCTGGCACCGGGATTCATGAGGTGGGCGAATCCGAAGAACGCGGACGTCACCGCCAACGCCGCCCATGTTCCGAAAACTGCCTCGAGCTGGCGCTGGATGACGCCGCGGAACACGGCCTCCTCCACCATACCGCTATAGAATGCGATCCCGAACCAGACCCACAAGTCGCCCGTGCCTCGCAACCCGACGATCGAAAGCCCTCCAAGCAGCGCGACCGCTCCCACGACAAGGCTGAACAGGATCACACCGCCCAGCACGCCCGCTACCAGTTCTCCTCCGGCGCGCCCGGGCCGGACGCCGTCGCGCGGCTCCCGCACGATCCAGCGCTGGAAGGCATGATAAGCCAGCAGTCCGCAAATCCCGACAAGCAAGCCCGAGAGCGCCCGCAGCGGCGAGGAACGATCGATATGAAGCGCATTGATGGCGATGCCCGGCAGGATCGCGCCAAGAGCGACCAGAACCACGCCGATCGGCAGAAGCACTAGTGGATGCGCAAGAAAGCGGCGAAACGGCCCCCGTTTGCCGCGTTCCTGTCCTGCTTCATCGATAGCGTTTGTCATACGGGCCCCCGCTCCTGCACCGAGGCTTGAAGCGGAAGTTTCGATGACTGTCGAGCGGAAGCCGAAAGTCGGTGCCCTTTCGCTGCCCGGCAATTGGAACTTCCCATTTCATCCGCGCAGCTGGTGAACCGGATAACATGGCAAAGTGTCCACCCTGCGGCGACGCGCGACATTCCGCCAACGGGTCCGCACTGCGCGATGCGGTCGAACGACATATCGCATCGGCGGTTCGCCGCGAAAGGACGGCGCCTCAGCTCGAGCCATCGCATAATGGCCAGCATCGCTGCGCCGTCTGCATCGTCCAGAGTAACGCTGCAAAGAAGCACCGATCGGCATCAACGGCCATGCACCGAGGCATCCTTTCGCCCAAGTTCTCCGGCTGTCGGCCGTAATACAACTGGCGGCACGGGCCGGGCCAGACCCTCGATTCGATGGGTCGTCGGAATACTCCGTAGCGAATTCGTGCCCGACATTGCACACTGCATCGCAAGGAGGCTTCCCGCCACTTGCTTTTAAACGGCTTACCTGTCCTTTGTCCCCAGGGTCAAAGGGGCACCTTGCGTTGTAACGGTATCGTCGCTATGCGCGCCCCGTCAGCGGGCTGGGGGAGCACGCGCTGTTGTTGCGTCCCCGACCCGAACCCACCTGCGATGTAAGGATAGGACAGGCGTGGAGAATTCCGGAGGCATCAAGGCCAGCTTGCAGGGACGCTACGCTTCGGCGTTGTTCGATCTCGCGAGCGAGAACGGCTCGGTTTCGGCCGTTGAGAACGACCTCGACAACCTCGGCCAGGCCCTGCGCGAGAGCGACGAGCTTGCCGCGCTGATTCGCAATCCGCAGATCAGCCGCGATGCCGCCGCCAAGGCGATCGAAGCGGTCGCGGGCGTGCTCGGCACATCGCCGCTCACGAAGAACTTCCTCGGCGTTCTGGCAGGCAATCGCCGCCTGTCGGCCCTGCCCGAGATCATCCGCGCCTTCGCCAGCATCGCCGCCGCCCAGCGCGGCGAAGCGACGGCCGAAGTCGCATCCGCCCACGCGCTTTCCGACGAACAGGTCGAACAGCTTCGCCAGAAGCTGGAAGTGCGTGAGGGTCGCAAGGTCAAGATCAAGACCAGCGTCGATCCGGAACTGCTCGGCGGCCTCGTCGTCACCATCGGTTCCAAGCGCATCGACAGCTCGATCCGCACCCGTCTCAATTCGCTCGCCCAGGCCATGAAGGGCTAAGAAAGGCAGAACAATGGATATCCGCGCAGCAGAAATCTCGAAGGTCATCAAGGACCAGATCGCCAGCTTCGGCACCGAAGCCCAGGTTTCGGAAGTCGGTTCGGTTCTGTCGGTCGGTGACGGCATCGCCCGCATCCACGGCCTCGACAACTGCCAGGCCGGCGAGATGGTCGAATTCTCGAACGGCGTGCAGGGCATGGCCCTCAACCTCGAAGCCGACAACGTCGGCGTCGTGATCTTCGGCTCGGACGCCGAGATCAAGGAAGGCGACAGCGTCAAGCGTACCGGCACCATCGTCGACGTTCCCGTCGGCAAGGGCCTGCTCGGCCGCGTGGTCGACGCGCTCGGCAACCCGATCGACGGCAAGGGCCCGATCATTGCCGACAAGCGCGCCCGCGTCGAATCGAAGGCTCCGGGCATCATCCCGCGCAAGTCGGTGCACGAGCCCGTGCAGACCGGCCTGAAGGCGATCGACGCTCTCGTTCCCGTCGGCCGTGGCCAGCGCGAGCTGATCATCGGTGACCGCCAGACCGGCAAGACCGCCGTCGCCATCGACACCTTCATCAACCAGAAGGAAGCGAACCAGGGCGACGACGAGGGCAAGAAGCTCTACTGCATCTACGTCGCCGTCGGCCAGAAGCGCTCGACCGTCGCGCAGATCGTGCGTCAGCTCGAAGAGAACGGCGCGATGGAATACTCCATCGTCGTCGCCGCGACCGCTTCGGAGCCGGCTCCGCTGCAGTACCTCGCGCCCTACACCGGCGCCGCGATGGGCGAATTCTTCCGCGACAACGGCATGCACGCCGTCATCGTGTACGACGACCTTTCCAAGCAGGCCGTCGCCTACCGCCAGATGTCGCTCCTTCTGCGTCGCCCGCCGGGCCGCGAAGCCTACCCCGGCGACGTGTTCTACCTCCATAGCCGCCTGCTGGAGCGCGCAGCCAAGCTCAACGACGAGAACGGTGCCGGTTCGCTGACCGCCCTTCCCGTCATCGAGACGCAGGCTGGCGACGTTTCGGCCTACATCCCGACCAATGTGATCTCGATCACCGACGGCCAGATCTTCCTTGAAACCGGCCTGTTCTACCAGGGCATCCGTCCGGCCATCAACGTGGGTCTGTCGGTGTCGCGCGTCGGTGGTGCAGCCCAGACCAAGGCGATGAAGAAGGTCGCCGGTTCGATCAAGCTGGAACTGGCGCAGTACCGCGAAATGGCGGCATTCGCCCAGTTCGGTTCGGACCTCGACGCCTCGACCCAGAAGCTGCTCAACCGCGGTGCGCGCCTGACCGAACTGCTCAAGCAGAAGCAGTTCTCGCCGCTCGCCTTCGAAGAGCAGACCGTGTCGATCTTCGCCGGCACCAACGGCTACCTCGACGCCCTGCCGGTCTCGAAGGTCACCGAGTACGAGGCCGAGATGCTCAGCTACATGCACTCGGAACATGCCGATGTGCTGGCGCTGATCCGCTCGACCAAGGACTTCGGCGACGAAGCCAAGAGCAAGACCAAGGCCGCGCTCGACGCCTTCGCCAAGCAGTTCGCTTAAGTTAAACCGTCATCCCGGCGAAAGCCGGGATCGCAGGCGGTCTTGAAGCAGCCCTCAACGGCCAAGCGTAAAGACTGCCACCGGTCCCGGACCAGATCCGGGACGACGCAACGAGGAACAACGAGTGGCTTCGCTCAAGGAACTCAAAGGCCGCATCAACTCGGTCAAGTCGACCCAGAAGATCACCAAGGCCAAGCAGATGGTCGCCGCGGCCAAGCTGCGCAAGGCGCAGGCCGCCGCGGAAGACGCTCGCCCTTACGCGGCGCGTCTCGCCGAAGTGATGGGATCGCTGGCGTCGAAGATCACCGTCTCCGATAACAGCCCCAAGCTGCTCGCCGGAACCGGCAGCGACAAGGTGCACCTGCTCGTCGTCGCGAACTCGGACAAGGGCCTGTGCGGCGCGTTCAACTCGAACATCGTCAAGGCGGCCCTCGCCAAGGCGCGTGATCTGCAGGCGCAGGGCAAGGCCGTGCTGTTCTACCTCGTGGGCCGCAAGGGCCGCGCGGTGATCCGCCGCGAGCACCCGAACCAGGTCGCCCACATGTTCGACACCTCGGACGTGCGTAACCCCGGTTACGACGAAGCCGAGCGCGTCGCCGACGAACTCGTCGCGATGTACGAGGCGGGCAAGTTCGACGTGGCGCACCTGTTCTACTCGAAGTTCCGTTCGGCGCTGCTGCAGGAACCGACCGACCAGCAGATCATCCCGGTCCCGGCCCCCAAGGCCGTTGCCCAGACTGCCGACGCGGTCACCGAATACGAGCCCGATGAGGAGGAAATCCTCGCCGCCCTGCTCCCGCGCTATCTGAAGACCCAGCTCTTCGGCGCGCTGCTGGAGAACGCCGCGTCCGAACAGGGTGCGTCGATGACGGCGATGGACAACGCCACGCGCAATGCCGGCGACCTCATCAAGAAGCTGACGATCGTCTACAACCGCACCCGCCAGGCTGCGATCACCACCGAACTCGTCGAAATCATCGCGGGCGCGGAAGCGCTCTAAGAACCGCAGGCTAAGGAAACCGAAATGGCCACTGCACCCGTGCTCAACCTCACCACTACCGGCAAGATCAGCCAGGTCATCGGCGCTGTCGTCGACGTGACCTTCGAAGGCGAACTGCCCGCCATCCTCTCCGCGCTGGAGACCGAGAACAACGGCCAGAAGCTGGTTCTCGAAGTCGCCCAGCACCTCGGCGAGAACACCGTGCGCACCATCGCGATGGACGGCACCGACGGCCTGACCCGCGGTCAGGCCGTCGCCAACACCGGCAAGCAGATCTCGGTGCCGGTCGGCCCCAAGACCCTCGGCCGCATCATGAACGTCGTCGGCGACCCGATCGACGAGCGCGGCCCGATCGGCTCGGACATGTTCTCGCCGATCCACGCCGAGGCTCCCGCCTTCATCGACCAGTCGACCGAAGCGTCGATCCTGGTCACCGGCATCAAGGTCATCGACCTTCTCGCCCCTTACGCCAAGGGCGGCAAGATCGGCCTGTTCGGCGGCGCGGGCGTGGGCAAGACGGTTCTCATCCAGGAACTGATCAACAACATCGCCAAGGGCCACGGCGGCGTCTCGGTCTTCGCGGGCGTCGGTGAACGCACCCGTGAAGGCAACGACCTCTACCACGAGTTCCTCGACGCCGGCGTCATCGCCAAGGACGCCGAAGGCAACGCCACCTCGGACGGTTCCAAGGTCGCCCTCGTTTTCGGCCAGATGAACGAGCCCCCGGGCGCCCGCGCCCGCGTCGCCCTGTCGGGTCTGACCATGGCCGAATACTTCCGCGACCAGGAAGGCCAGGACGTCCTGTTCTTCGTCGACAACATCTTCCGCTTCACGCAGGCGGGTGCAGAAGTGTCGGCTCTCCTTGGCCGTATTCCTTCGGCCGTGGGCTACCAGCCGACCCTGTCGACCGACATGGGTGCGCTGCAGGAGCGCATCACCTCGACCACCAAGGGTTCGATCACCTCGGTCCAGGCGATCTACGTTCCCGCGGACGACCTTACCGACCCGGCGCCGGCCGCCTCGTTCGCGCACCTTGACGCGACGACCACGCTGAACCGCGCCATCTCGGAGCTGGGCATCTACCCGGCCGTCGACCCGCTCGACTCGACCTCGCGCGTTCTCGAGCCGCGCATCGTCGGTGCCGAGCACTACCAGACTGCCCGCCGCGTCCAGGAAACCCTGCAGAAGTACAAGTCGCTGCAGGACATCATCGCCATTCTCGGCATGGACGAGCTGTCGGAAGAGGACAAGGTCACGGTCGCCCGCGCCCGCAAGATCCAGAAGTTCCTCTCGCAGCCGTTCCACGTCGCGGAAGTCTTCACCGGCATCTCGGGCAAGTTCGTCCAGCTGGAAGACACCGTGAAGTCGTTCAAGGCCGTCGTCGACGGTGAGTACGACCACCTGCCGGAAGCCGCGTTCTACATGGTCGGCGGCATCGACGAAGCGGTCGAGAAGGCCAAGAAGCTGGCGGCGGACGCCTGATATGCCCCTGCACTTCGAACTCGTCACGCCTGCGAAGCTGGTCCGTTCCGAGGACGTCCACATGGTGGTCGTCCCCGGCACCGAAGGCGAGTTCGGCGTGCTGGCGGGCCACGCGCCCTTCATGTCGACGATCGCCGATGGCGCCCTGAAGGTCTACAAGACCGAGAACGGCGCGCCCGAGGAAATCCGCATCACCGGCGGTTTTGCCGAAGTGGGTGACGCGGGCCTGACCGTGCTGGCCGAGCACGTCGAAGGCTGATCTTCGCGGATAGGCAAACGCAAAGGGCGTCGCCGGGAAACCGGCGGCGCCCTTTGCGTTTGCTCCACGCACCCCGCTCATCCTGAGCTTGTCGAAGGATGGGAGGCACAGCACCACGCCTCAGGAGGCTTCGACAAGCTCAGCCTGCGCGGGGTTGGAAGCTGGGTTTTATCGCCCCACCTTGCGAAACGTCCACTGCACCGGCTCGTTGTCGGCATTCGCCAAATGGTAAGACTTTCTTGACTATGAAGCCCCGTGAATTTGCGGGGATTTCGATGGCGGGCATGAGGATGGAGGCACCGGATGCCGGACGCGTGGGACGCCTTGCACGCATCGTCGCCGACAGCCGCCTTGCCCAGTTCACTTGCCTGCTCGCCTTTGCTGCCCTCATCCGCTGCCCGGCATGGGGCGAGTGGAATTTCGGCATCGACGACCAGTTCTATGCCCTCGTCGGCGAGCGGCTGGCCAAGGGCGACCTGCTTTACGTCGATATCTGGGATCGCAAGGGGCCGCTACTCTACCTGATCTTCACGGCGATCGCTCTCGTCTCGCCAACGATGCTGGCCTACCAACTGGTGGCCACGCTCTCGGCGGCGCTGGGGGCCTACGGCGTCAACCGCATCGCCCGGATGATCGCAACGCCGGGCAGCGCGATGCTCGCGGCCCTCTCCTATCTCGCGCTGCTCAGCCGCTTCGAGGGCGACAATCTGGAAGCGGGAGTCTTCTTCAACACGCTGATCATCGCTGCGGCATGGCTGCTCCTCTCGCGCTTCGATCGCTTGCGCGAAGGGCGCATCGACGCAGGGTTGCTAACAGGATTCTTCTGCGCCGGGATGGGAATCGCGATCAAGCAGACGGTGGCGCTGGAAGGCGCGCTGTTCGGACTGACGGCGATCCTGTTGCTCGCCCGGAGCGGCCGATCCGTCATCGGCGTCGCCTGGAGGGCCGGGCTGCTGGCGCTCGCAGGTAGCCTGCCGATGCTGGCGACCGGGCTGTTCTACTGGATGGACGGGCACTTTGCCGACTTGTGGAACGCGATAGCCACCTCCAACTTCGCGCGCGGCTATGCCGACCCGGCTATCCGGGTGCAGCGGATTTTCACGATGGCGGGGATGCTGGGCATTCCAATGGTCTTCTCCGGGATCGGGCTCCACGCGCTGCACCGGCAGCGAGAGCAACGCCCCATCGCGCGATTGGTCGCGCTCTGGGCATTCGTCGCGCTGGCGCTGATATTCTCGTTCCCCAACATCTACGTGCATTACGCACAGTCGGCGCTCGCACCGCTGGCGATCCTGTGCGCCGGGTACTTCGCGCATCGCCGCCCGGTCTGGCCGGGCCTCATCGCGGTGGTCGGGCTGAGCCTTGCCTTGTCCGGCACCTTCCACTTGCACGACCGCTGGCGTGCCCGGCCCGCTGCCGCAGCGCTGGTCGGCTACGTCGATAGGGAGACGCCGCAGAAGCGCCTCCTCGTATGGGGCGCGCCGAACTATCTCTATGCCAAGATCGGCGCCGATCCGGTCAGCCCGCTCGCCTTTTCGCCGCATCTCTACGAGGGGCGCGAGTGGACCGGCCTCGACGAACGGCGCGAAGTGCGCCGTATCCTCGCCGCCCGTCCGGAGACCGTGGTTGCGCAGACGCCCCTGCCCTCCTCGCCGCTCAACGAGGCAACGGTGGCGATGGTCGATGCCTATACCCGCACCTGCCGCAAGCAGCGCCGTTTCACGATCTACGATCATAACGGCGAACAGGTGCATACGGTGTTCTTCGCCTGCGCCGGATAGCGCGTTGCGTCCTCGTTCAGCTTCGCTAGGTTAGCGCGCCGGGAAAGGAGAGCACCCATGTCCCCCAAAGCCTTCATCGCCCCCGTAGCCATGGCCATGACGCTGGCCGCCTGCGCCACGCAGACCCCGCCTGAAGCCGCCCCGCCCCCTGCTGCGGAAGTCGAACCGACCTGCGGCGCCGATCAGTTCGCCAGCTATGTCGGCCAGCCCGCCACCGATGCCACGATCGCCGCCATCCAGTCGAAGCGCGGCGACAAGCCGATCCGCGTGATCAAACCCGGCATGGCGGTAACGATGGATTACCGCGCCGAACGCCTCAACGTCGACGTGGACGAGAGCGGCGCGATCAAACGCTTCTACTGTTCCTGATCCCGGCGCAATATTCGGCAAGCCCACCTCGGCGACGGCGCGCGAAATTGCGCCGCCGTCGCCGCATTGCCTCTTTACACGGCGCGCGCGCGTGCCCATAGGCGAGGGCATGACCCTTCTGCTCGGCCTTACCCTGCGACTTATCCGCCCTTGGGCGTGAAGTAGTGCGTCGGCCTGCGGCGCGCTCGGCGCTCAAGGGGACCTGAACCGACATTGCCTGCAGACGAATTACCGAGCGAGAATACCCCCATGACCATGCTGAAAGACCCTTCGGTCAAGTATCGCCCCTTCCCGCAGATCGACCTGCCGAACCGCCAGTGGCCCTCGCAGGTCATCACCAAGGCGCCCCGCTGGCTCTCCACCGACCTGCGTGACGGCAACCAAGCGCTGATCGACCCGATGGGCGCGGAAAAGAAGAGCCGCTTCTTCGACCTGCTGGTGAAAGTCGGCCTCAAGGAAATCGAGGTCGGCTTCCCGAGCGCGGGCGCGACCGAGTTCGACTTCATCCGCGGCCTCGTCGATCAGGATCGCATCCCCGAGGACGTGCTGGTGCAAGTGCTGACCCAGTCTCGCCAGGACCTGATCGAGCGTACGTTCGAGAGCCTGGCTGGCGTGCACGCGGGCATCGTCCACCTCTACAACGCCGTCTCGCCGCTGTGGCGCAATGTCGTGTTCGGCATGGAACGGCATGAAATCCGCGGCATTGCGGAAACCGGCGCGAAGATCATGCGCGATCAGGCGGCGAAGTACCCGCAGACCAAGTGGCACTTCGAATACTCACCGGAGACGTTCTCTACCGCCGAACTCGATTTCTCGATCGAGTGCTGCGAGGCGGTGATGGAAATCCTGCAGCCCACGCCCGAGAACCCCATCATCCTCAACCTGCCCGCGACGGTCGAGGCGGCGACGCCGAACATCTATGCGGATCAGATCGAGTACTTCTGCCGCAACCTGCCGAACCGCGATGCGGCGGTGATCTCGCTGCACACGCACAACGATCGCGGCACCGGCGTCGCGGCGGCGGAACTGGGCCTGATGGCCGGCGCCGACCGCGTCGAGGGCTGCCTGTTCGGCAACGGCGAGCGCACCGGCAACTGCTGCCTCGTGACCGTGGCGATGAACATGTACACGCAAGGGGTGAACCCGGAGCTGGACTTCTCGGACATCGACGACGTCATCCAGACGGTAGAATACTGCAACCAGCTCAAGGTGGCCGAGCGTCATCCCTACGGCGGCGAACTGGTCTTCACTGCGTTCTCCGGCTCGCACCAGGACGCGATCAAGAAGGGTTTCGCCGCGCAGGAGAAGCGCAACGACCAGATCTGGTCGGTGCCTTATCTCCCGATCGACCCCGCCGATCTGGGTCGCAGCTACGAGGCGGTGATCCGCGTCAACTCGCAGTCCGGCAAGGGCGGCTTCGCCTGGGTGATCGAGCAGGACCAGGGCCTCAAGCTGCCCAAGCGGATGCAGGCGCACTTCTCCAAGCACGTACAAGAGCTGGCTGACGAACTCGGCCGCGAACTGCAGGCGGGCGACATCTGGGACGTGTTCCAGAAGGCCTACCGCCTGAGCGGCGAGCAGCGCTTCCAGCTGATCGACTGGGATGAGGCCAAGGGGCCGGACAACACCCGCGTCTTCGCGGGCAAGATCGGCGTCGAGGGCAAGGAGCAGTCGGTGTCCGGCAAGGGCAACGGCCTGATTTCCTCGGTCACGGCGACCATCGCCGAGAGCTTCGGCGTCAGCCTCGACGTCAAGGACTATGCCGAGCACTCGATGGGCAAGAGCACGGACGCCCGCGCCGCAGCCTACGTCGAATGCGCCCTGCCCGACGGTCGCACCGTATGGGGCGTGGGCATCGACGAGGACGTCGCCACCGCCAGCGTGCGCGCCGTTCTGAGCGCCGCCAACGCGGCCTGATCCCTTTTCGGCATCGCATTCGAAAAAGGCCCGGCCGGCAACGGTCGGGCCTTTTTCATGAATCCGAAAAAAGCATCTCCATCGACCGGGAGGGAAGTTGCAGCCGCTATGGCGACAAACCGCGTTGCCCCCTTTTGCGTGCCCTGAACGCAGCATTGCGTGTTCGAAAAACCGCAGGAAACCGGTCTTGCGTAAGCATATGCGGTCCGCATCCCGGATTTGCCGAAGCCGTAGCCCGGATTTCATAACGGGGGGCATCGGGCCGTTTCACAAGCATCGGCACAAACGATCGACACGGCTCCGTCTGTCCGCGGCGTCTGTCCCCAACAGGCCTAACGCCTTGACTACGGAGTATTTTACGGAGGCAACACCATGTCGATCAATTCATCGCGATCCTTCCGGCAAACCCTCATGGGCGCGGCGGCGATCCCCCTTCTGCTGCTGGGCGCCTGTGCCGATGGAAACGGCTTCAATCCCGGCTCGGGTATGACGCCCACACAAAGCCCCACACCTACGCCGGGACCAACGCCCACACCGAGCCCCACGCCGACGCCGACCCCCACCCCGGCACCAACCCCGACGCCGACCCCCACGACCACCAGCTACACCGGTCCGGCCGTCGGAGTAGGCATTGGCGGCACTTCGATCCTCGGGCCAAGCGGCTCCGGAACACTGATCGACGTCAACGTGGCGCCGCCCGCCGCAGGACAGTCCTCCAGCGGCCTCGCCGTGGATGTTCTCAGCGGCGACGGCAAGGCTGTAGCGGTTACGCTGCCCACCACACCGCAGGCGACCCAGGCAGCGCTCGCTCCGGTGGGCGCCATTGCCGGAGCGCTGCTGGGGCCTCAGGTCGGCTCCACCGTCAACAGCGTCACGGATGGACTTTCGCCGACTGTGGCGGTGGTTACCTCGACGGTCAGCCAGGTGACCAATCCATTGCTGGGCACGGTCGATGGAGTGCTGGCGCCGGTATTGGGCCAAGGGGGACTGCTCGCCCCGGTTTCCGGACAGCTTGGCGGTCTGGTAGATGGCCTGACCGGCGCGCTGCCAGGTGGCGGCTCCGGCCCGGCGCCGACGTACACCGGGCCGCTCGTCGGTCTGGATCTGGGCAACAATGCCCTGACCGGTCCGAGCACGAGCGGCACGCTCATCGGTGCTAACGTACTGTCCGAGGATTCCGGGCTCGTCTCCGGAACCCTGCTGACGGCCGATGTGCTGTCGGACGGCAAGGTTGTCGATGTGACTTTGCCGACCACGGCCGACGGCGTGGCGCAGGGGCTTGCACCGGTGGGCAACCTCGCCGGTGCACTGCTGGGCGAGCAGGTCGGCGACGGGGTCACGCAACTGACCAACGGACTTTCCCCGATCGTGGCCCCTGTTACAGGCGTGGTGAACTCCGTCGCCTCGCCAGTGCTCGATGCCCTGAACGGAGCTGTCGGCCCCGTGGTGGGGAGTATCGGGGGCGGCGTCGGCAGCGGCGGCGCAGGTTCAGCCCTCGCGCCAGTCACCGGGCTCGTCAATGGACTGCTCGGCGGAGTTTCCGGCGGCGCCGGATCGGGCGATGTCCTGGCGCCCGTCACGGGGCTGGTGAACGGTGTCGTCGGCACGCTCAACGTCAGCTTAAGCGGCACCCTGACCGGAACCGTCAGCGGAGGATTGCTGGGCGGAACGACAGGTTCGGGTGGCGACGCACTGGCCCCCGTCACCGGACTGCTTGGCGGATTACTGGGAGGAAGCACCGGCAATTGAGATGAAGGTCCGCGTGTCCTTCCGCTCTGTTGCCCTCCCCCAGGGAAGACACGCTGCGACCCTGCTGCGGTGACGCGACGGGGGGAGGAGGCGGCCCATGCCGGGGCCGCCTCCTTTCGCGTCACTTCTTCTTGGGCAGTTCGATCTCGGCCACGCCCATGCACATCTTGACGCCCTTCTGGTTCTGCATGAGGTGCTTGACCTGAACCAGATGGCGCCCGTCCTCGTCGACCATCTTGTCGACCACTTCGGCGGTCTGAATGGTGACGTCGCCGCTAAGGGCAGGACCGCGATAATTGGCGGTCGAGTGCACCACCATGCCCCATTCGCCTGCCCAGCCGGCGAGATAGTCGGTCACCCACGCCCCCATCGAGGCGCCGTAGCCATAGGCGCGTGGCATGCCGATCTTGCGCGCATACCTGGGGAACAGGTGCCCGCGTGACGGGCCGTAGTACGCGCCGTCAGTGAGTTCCGGATTGATCCGCTCCATCACCGGATCGTTCTCGTGACCCGCCATTTCCTTGGTGAAGCCAAGAGCCTCCAGGTCGATCGTGCGGCGATCGAGGGTGCCCCATACCGTGAACAGGTACGAGCGCCATTCCGTCGTGAAGCTGGCGACGGTGTGGGGTCCGAACACGCGCTCGGGAAGCTGGTCGCCGATATTCACGTCATCCCACCAGCGTTCGCCATGGCCCAGATCGTGCAGCATCCTGATCCAGCCGAACTTGCGCTCCTCGAGCTTCTCGATCTCGGCATCGGTCCATTCCGGCTCCTCGAACTCGGAGGTATCGACGCGCGCTCCGCCTGCCGCCGCGCGGTAGCGGATGGCGGTCGAACGCTGCTTGGCGATCAGTTCGCCGTGCTGGTTGCGGTAATAGTTGTCACCGCGCTGGAAGCAGGTCGGTCCGAACCCGGTGTCCTTGACGCTGTAGTCGTAGGGAATGCGCTCGTTGGTGATGGTATCGCCGCCGAACACGCGCGGGCCGTAGTGCCAGAACTCATCGCCACCGAACAGCAGGTGCGATTCGGCGATGCCGCCCATGCAGGAGGACGACGTGCCGTGGCTGTCGTCCATCACGATCGGAAAACTCTGCGGCGCCACCAGCTTGCCCCAGCGGCTCGCGGCCGCGAAGGCCGGGTCGTAATGGGCGAGGTTCGGATAGTGCATGGCCTGCACCCAGCGCCGGATGTCGTTGTTCCCCAGCGGCTCGCGGATCGGCGAACTGTCGATGACGGTGCCGAGATACTGGTCGATGTCCGAACAATCGAACGTGGCTTCCCCGATATCCGACATGGTGTGCTCCTTCTCCGCTTCCGCCTGTTAATCGACAGTGGTGTCTATTTCAGTCGCCGGCGAACGTCACGCCTGCGTCCGCCAGAAACGCGGGGGCGGTACGGCGGTCTGCACTCGACACCATGGATGGACCGGATTATGCGATGATTTAATCGAACGATTAAACGGAGACGAGATGCCCCTTCCCGCGCTGTCCAAATCTCTGCGCCTGCCCGTGATCGCGGCGCCGATGTTCATCGTCTCCAATCCGGAGCTGGTCATCGCACAAGTGCGGAGCGGGATCGTCGGCAGCTTTCCAGCGCTCAATGCCCGTCCCGCAAGCCAGCTCGACGAATGGCTCCACCGTATCACCGAGGAAACCCGGGACTGCGCCGCGCCTTTCGCGGTCAATCTCATCGTCCACCGCACCAACACGCGGCTGGAGGAAGACCTTGCAGTGCTCGAGAAGTGGAAGGTGCCGCTGGTCATCACCTCGCTCGGCGCCAACGTGGAAGTCAACGCGGCGGTGCACGGCTGGGGCGGCATGGTCCTGCACGACGTGATCGACGACATGTTCGCCCGCAAGGCCGTGGAAAAGGGCGCGGACGGCCTGATCGCGGTCGCGGCCGGAGCGGGCGGCCATGCCGGGCCGCAGTCCCCCTTCGCGCTGATGCAGGAGATACGCAGCTGGTTCGAGGGTCCGGTGGCGCTTTCTGGGGCGATCGCGAACGGACGCTCGATCCTTGCCGCGCAGGCTATGGGCGCGGACTTCGCCTATATCGGCACACCGTGGATCGCCACGACCGAAGCCAATGCGGATCAGGCCTACAAGCAGGCGATCGTCGATGGCCACGCCTCCCATATCGTGAATTCCAGCCTGTTCACCGGCGTTCATGGGAACTACCTGCGCCCGTCCATCGTCGCGGCCGGCATGGACCCCGACAATCTTCCGGAAGGGAGCAAGGACCAGATGGATTTCGGCTCGGGCGGCAATACCGCTGCGAAGGCCTGGAAGGACATCTGGGGCGCCGGACAGGGGATCGGAGCCATCCGCTCGATCGAGACCGTCGCGGATCGCGTGGAGGTGCTTACCGCACAGTATCAGTCGGCGAAGGACGAACTGCGCACCCGCACCGGCATGGACTGAGCGAGCGGCGCCACGGCGGCACGCGTGGAACCCCATAGCGCGTCAACCATCGCGTCCAGCTCGGTGAAGTCCACGCCCGCGCCCGACGGATCGCGGCGGGGG
>NZ_ALVC01000143.1:0-11849 GCF_000293195.2 Sphingomonas sp. LH128 | reverse complement strand
CGGGCTGTTCGAACTGCTGTTCGGCGCGGGCGTGCTGATCTTCACGGCCAAGGCGATGAAGCCGGACGATCCGGTGGCGGTCGCCGACCTCTATTATCGCCGCAATCTGCTGCTCGTCCTGTTCGGCTTGATCGATATCTTCGTGATCGGCTGGGTGGGTGACATTCTCCTTGCTTACGGCCTGTGCGCCTTGTTGCTGTTTCCGTTTCGAAAGACCCCGCCCAAGGTGCTGCTGGCGATGGGCATGGCTTTCGCCGCGCTCATGGCGGTGGGCTGGCCGGGCGGGGGCGGCGTGATCGGCTATCAGGAGCGGGTTGAGCGTATCCACAAGGTCGAAGTCCTGCAGAAGAAGCGCGCCGAAGGCGTGAAGCTCTCGGGCGAGGACAAGAAGACGCTCGACAAATGGCAGGAGAAGGTGGACGCGCATGACCTCTCCAAGCCGCCCAGCAAGGAAGCGCAGGTCGCCATCGATGCCGAGCGCAAGGCGCGGGCGGGATGGCCGCATCAATACGTGATGTTCGCCTGGTTCATCTGGAACAAGGTTTTCGGCGACGGCAATGGCCTGTTCTTTACCGTGCTGGAGGCGGTGCCGGCGATGTGTCTCGGCATGGCCCTGTTCAAGTGGGGGGTAATCCAGGGCGGGCGCTCGATGGGGTTCTACGCCGGACTGGCAATCGTCGCATATGGAGTCGGCTGCGGCCTTCGGGCCTGGGACGTAGTGGAAATCTACAAGTTCACGCCCTGGCCGACACCGGGCACGATCGCAGGTGAGTTCGCGCGGCTGGCCGTGACCGTGGGGCATGTCGGCCTGTTCAACCTGCTGATGAAGACGCAGGCGGGGCGCACGGTGCTTTCGCCGTTCAAGGCGGCGGGGCGGATGGCGTTCTCGATCTACATTCTCACCAGCATCGTCACGCTGTGGTTCGTCTTCGCGCCCTGGGGGCTGGGGCTGTGGGGCAAGTTCGGCTGGACCGAACTGGCGATAGCGGCGACGGTGATCGATGTGGTGATGCTGGTTTTGGCCAATGTCTGGCTGCGGTTCTTCCTCAGTGGGCCGCTCGAATGGATATGGCGCTCGCTGACGTACTGGAAGCGTCAGCCGTTCCTGCGCCCGCAGGTGTCCGAGCCTTCCGCAACCGCGGCGTTTGCCTGACGCCGGATCGTCCGGAACCTTCGCAGCTTGCCCTGAGGGGCGTGGGCGGGTAACCCGCGCGGCGTATCTGCGTCCGCTTGCCCGGGCGCCTTTAAAGGGAATTTGCCATGGGTTACCGGGTTGCCGTCGTCGGTGCGACGGGGAATGTCGGCCGCGAAGTACTCAACATCCTTGCCGAGCGCGAATTCCCGGCGGACGAGATCGCCGCCGTGGCTTCCTCGCGCTCTGTGGGCACCGAAGTCGAGTATGGCGATACCGGCCGCATGCTCAAGGTGAAGAACCTGGAACATTTCGACTTCACGGGGTGGGACATCGCGCTGTTCGCCGCGGGTTCGGACGCGACGAAGATCTATGCGCCCAAGGCGGCCTCGCAGGGCTGCGTGGTCATCGACAACTCGTCGCTCTACCGCATGGACCCCGACGTGCCGCTGATCGTGCCCGAGGTGAACCCCGAGGCGATCGACGGGTACAAGGCCAAGAACATCATCGCCAACCCCAACTGCTCGACTGCGCAGATGGTCGTCGCGCTCAAGCCGCTGCACGACAAGGCGAAGATCAAGCGCGTCGTCGTCGCGACGTACCAGTCGGTGTCCGGCGCGGGCAAGGCGGGCATGGACGAACTGTTCGAGCAGAGCCGCGCGATCTTCGTCGCCGACCCGGTCGTGCCGCGCAAGTTCACCAAGCAGATCGCCTTCAACGTGATCCCGCACATCGACGTGTTCCTCGACGACGGTTCCACCAAGGAAGAGTGGAAGATGGTGGTCGAGACCAAGAAGATTCTCGACCCCAAGATCAAGGTGCAGGCCACCTGCGTGCGTGTTCCGGTCTTCGTCGGTCACTCCGAAGCGCTGAACATCGAGTTCGAGAACGAGATCAGCGCCGAGGAAGCCCAGGACATCCTGCGCGAGGCGCCGGGCGTGATGCTCGTCGACAAGCGCGAGGACGGTGGATACGTCACTCCGATCGAGGCGGTGGGTGACGGCGCTACCTACGTCAGCCGCGTGCGCGAGGACCCGACCGTGGACAACGGCCTGGCGCTGTGGTGCGTGTCGGACAACTTGCGCAAGGGCGCGGCGCTCAACGCGGTGCAGATCGCGGAACTGCTGGGCCGCCGCCACCTCAAGAAGGGCTGAGGGGCGCGCTTGCAATCGGCTCGGCGGTAGCCACCTAACCTTCACCTGATACCGGGATGGAGGATTGCATGGACGCCGCCGAGACGAAGAACGCCCTCGAACTGCTGGCCGCGCGGCTGGAGACGCTGTCGGCGGTGCTCGACAAGGCCGAGGAATGGGCGGCAGAGGCGGGTGTCGCGTTTGACGAACTGGCGGCGGCGCGGCTGGCCGGGGACATGCATCCGCTGGCCTGGCAGGTCGCGGGAACCTGCACGCAGCCGCTGCAGTTCGTCGCCTGGAGCCGGGGCGCGGACCTGCCCAACGAAGTGCAGCCGGTGGTCGACTGGGCAGAAGCCCGCGCGGTGCTTGCAGACACGATCGCGCTGCTGGCTACGGAAGTCGCGGCCGTCACGCCCGAAGCCAAACGGATCGTGCTGGAGCGGATGGGCGTCTATCTGGAACTGCCCGCGCAGCGTTATCTCGACGATTGGATCCTGCCCAACCTCTATTTCCACCTGACCACGGCTTACGCGATCCTGCGGATGAAGGGCGTGCCGCTGGGCAAGGCCGACTTCATGCGGCACATCGGCGGGGATATCCGGCCGCTGGCGCCCGAGCCGGCGTCATGACGCAGGCAATGACGGGCGGTTGCCAGTGCGGCCGCATCCGCTATTCCGCCGAGGTCGAGCCCGACAAGGCATACTTGTGCCATTGCCGCATGTGCCAGCGGGCGACTGGCGGGGTGTCGATCGCGTTCGTCAATGCGCCGCAATCGGCCGTGCGGTGGGAGACGGAACCGGACTGGTATCAGTCGTCGCCGATCGCGCACCGGCCGTTCTGTTCGCATTGCGGGACGCCGCTGGGCTTCGCGTTCCTCGACGGCGAGAACATCGATCTGACCGTCGGCAGCTTCGACGATCCCGCGCCGTTCCGCCCAAGCCAGAACTATGCGACCGAAAGCATGTTGACGGCATGGACCGACGTGCGGCACTTGCCCGGCATGACGAGCGCCGAGAACGCGGGCGTCATGGACCGATGGAAGGCCGCCGGTCTCGAGCCGCCTGAATGACCGGAAAGCGAGTTTGCCTGTGAGCGATGTGAAGACCGATTTCGTCGAAGGTTTCGGCGGGGCGAAGCTCGCCCTGCACACCATGGGCGATACCGGCGGACGGCCGTTGGTGCTGCTGCACGGGCTGTTCTCCAGCGCCGAGGTGAACTGGATCAAGTTCGGCAATGCCAAGATACTCGCCGATGCGGGCTTCGAGGTGTTCATGCCGGACTTGCGCGCTCACGGGCAGAGCGACGGCCCGCACGATGCGGATGCCTATCCGTCCGACGTGCTGGTGCGCGATCTCAAGGCGGTGATCGGCTCGCTGGGCCTTTCGGAATACGACCTCGGCGGCTTTTCGCTTGGCGCGCGGACGGTGGTGCGCGGCGTGCTGGCGGGGCTGGCGCCGCAGCGGCTGGTGCTGGGCGGAATGGGGCTGACGGGCCTGTCGGGCTGGGCGAAGCGCAGCGCGCATTTCGTCGACGCCATCGACCGCTTCGGGACCATCGAGCGCGGCGACAAGGCGTTTGTGGCGCAGGCTTTCATGAAGTCGATGAAGATCGACCGCGTGGCCGCGCGCCTGCTGCTTGGCTCGGTGGACGACACCGCGCCCGACGCCATCGCGCAAGTGACGATGCCGACGCTGTGCGTGTGCGGCGCGGACGATCACGACAACGGCTCGGCGCAGGACCTCGCCGCGGCACTGCCGCAGGGCACTTATGCTGAAGTGCCGGGCAATCACATGTCGTCGGTGACGTTCAAGGATCTCGGCAGGGCGATCGCTGGGTTTCTGGGCTGACCGCGCCTATCGTCATTGCGAGCACAGCGTAGCAATCCAGGGCAACACCGAGCGGCTCTGGGTTGCTTCGCTGCGCTCGCAATGACGGTGCGGATGTTTCAGGCGAAAGGCACGGCCTCTTCCGGCCAGCCGTCGAAGGTTTCGGTGAGGGCGGCCCAGTCGTCTGCGAAGCGGATATTGATCGCACGCAAGGTGGCGTCGTCCGGGCGGGAGGCCTCATGGCCGTCACCGGTCGTGTCGACGAAGACGAAGGCGTCGCCGGGGCCGCCGGTCACGCGGCGCAGGTCTCCATCCGTCACGGTGATGGTGAGGCGGCCTTCAAGGATCGTCTGGAGGCTGCCGAAGCCCTGCGCGGTATGGAAGCTGTCGGTGAAGGCAGGGCCTTCCCAGATCACCGTGCGCCAGCCCAGCGCGGGGCGCGGCGGGTCGAGGTAGGACAGGCCGCCCGCCATGGTCACGGGCTTCATGCGGGAGCGGCCTTCCGGCGTGGCGTAGACGACATGGATCGGCATGTGGAGCGAGCGTCCCCCTTGCTTGATGGAAGCAGCCCGCAGCATGGTCGCAAAACCTCGCTTCAGTGTGCCCGGCCACTCCTTTGATCGCTTGGTGGCGATGCATTGCTGCACTCGTGACCGCGGATATTCCTTCGCCAGCGGTTGATCCCGCGCGAGGGGCGACTAGTCTCGCGGCCATTCAAAGGTTCAGAGAGGTTCCCCCCATGAAATTCGCCTCCACCGCGCTTGCCGCATTGGCTGCAAGCCTTTCGTTCGCCGTCGTCCCAGCCCATGCGGAGGATTACCCGCAGACGGCAGAGGGTGCCGCGAAGTTCGTCGCCGATGCCGAGAAGGACCTGTTCGACTTCTCGCTGGGCAACAATCAGGCGAACTGGGTCAATTACACCTACATCACCGAAGACACCGACGCGCTGGCGGCGAAGTCCAACGGCGACCTCACCGAGAAGCAGGTGAAGTACGCGGTCGAAGCGGCGAAGTTTGCGAAGGTTTCCGGTCTCGATGCGGACGTGTCGCGCAAGCTGGGCATCCTGCGTCAGGGCATCGTCCTGCCCGCGCCCAACACGCCCGGAGCGGCGGCGCAGCTGAGCGAGATCACCACGCGCCTGTCCTCCGCTTACGGCAAGGGCAAGGGCACGCTCGACGGCAAGCCGATCAGCGGCTCGGACATCGAGGCGGAGATGGGCAACCTGCAGCATAGCCCGGCCGAATTCGCCGAGATGTGGACCTCGTGGCACGACAATGTCGGCAAGCCGATGAAAGCGGACTACGCGCAGATGGTCGGCATCGCCAACCAGGGCGCGAAGGAGCTGGGCTATGCCGACGTCGGCGCGATGTGGCGTTCGGGCTACGACATGACGCCCGAGCAGTTCGCCGCCGAAACCCAGCGCCTGTGGGAGGAGACCAAGCCGCTCTATCTGGCGCTGCATACTTACGTGCGCCGCAAGCTGAACGAGAAGTACGGCGATACCGTGCAGCCGCGCAAGGGGCCGATCCGCGCCGACCTGCTGGGCAACATGTGGGCGCAGGAATGGGGCAACGTCTACCCGCTCGTCGCGCCGCAGGGTGCGGGCGATCTCGGATATGATATCGGTGATCTGCTGAAGGCGCAGGGCAAGAAGCCGCTCGACATGGTGAAGGCAGGCGAGGGGTTCTATTCCTCGCTGGGCTTCGATCCGCTGCCGGGCACGTTCTGGACCCGCTCGATAATCACCAAGCCCGCCGACCGCGAGGTGATCTGCCATGCCTCGGCATGGGACGTCGACAACAAGGACGACATCCGCATCAAGATGTGCACGAAGGTCAATTCCGAGGACTTCGTCACGATCCACCACGAACTGGGCCACAACTATTACCAGCGCGCCTACAACAAGCAGCCATATCTCTACCTGAACGGCGCCAACGACGGCTTCCACGAGGCGATCGGCGACTTCATCGCGCTGTCGATCACGCCGCAGTACCTCGTGCAGATCGGCCTGCTCGATAAGAGCAAGGTCCCCGGCGCCGACAAGGACATCGGCCTGCTGCTGCGTCAGGCGATGGACAAAGTCGCGTTCCTGCCGTTCGGCCTGATGATCGACCGCTATCGCTGGGGCATCTTCGACGGCTCGATCCAGCCCGCCGACTACAACAAGGCGTGGACGAAGATGCGCCTCGACTATCAGGGCATCACCCCGCCCTCGGCGCGCTCGGACGACGGGTTCGATGCGGGCGCGAAGTTCCACGTTCCGGGCAACACGCCTTACACCCGCTACTTCCTCGCGCGGATTCTGCAGTTCCAGTTCTATCAGGCGGCGTGCAAGCAGGCCGGGTGGAAGGGGCCGCTGCACCGCTGCAGCTTCTACGGCAACAAGAAGGTCGGCGAGAACCTGAATGCGATGCTGGCGATGGGCATGTCGAAGCCCTGGCCCGAGGCGCTCAAGACGTTCACCGGCTCGCCGCAGATGAGCGCCAAGCCGATGCTGGACTACTTCGCGCCGCTCAAGAAGTGGCTCGACGCGCAGAACAAGGGCGAGACTTCAGGCTGGTGACCCGCATGGCGCCGCGCCACAGGGCATAATCCCCGGCGTAGAAGTCCTCGATGAAGGCTTCCTGGCTGGGATTGAGCCGGATCGGCGCGGCGGCTTTATTGCTGCGGTTGAGGCGGGGCAGGGCGCCCAGTTCGTCCAGCCCCATGATGGCGCCGAGGCTGTCGATCTCCTCGTAGGGGATCAGGTTTTCGACGCGGCAGTCGCCCCTGGCGTCGGTCAGATACCAGGACTGCGGGCGGAAGATGTGGTCGATGTCGAACGGGCTGCGCGCGGTGGCGAGGTGGTCGATGGCGTCGTCCACGGTTTCGAACGCGCGGTAGCGCGCGTTGAAGGGGCGGGCGACCTTGCGATCGCGGGTGCCGCCGTTGCTGGCATAGGCGAAGGCCGAAAGGAACCGGCAGACCGGGTCGCGCAGGATGGCGAAGCTCGGCAGGTCGAGCACGCGCGGGGCGACGCTGGCGTAGTAGCGCACGGTCTCGTGCTTGATCTGGGTTCCGTAGAGCTGGTGGCAGACCGAGGTGCCCGCGTTCTTGGGCACATGGATGAACAGCACACCGCGCCGCTGGATGGTCGTGATGCGCTCGCGCCGCTTGGCGTTGGGCCGGTAGGGCAGCGGGGATCGGGCCAGCCTTTCGGGCACGTCGCTGACGAGGCGGACGCGAAAGGCGGAGGCGATCAGGCGGTTGATCCCGGCAGTGCCGGCGGTACCTGAAGTCGAAGTCTGGGAGGGCTTTGGCATGCCCCGGACGCTATGGGGCGAACTTGAACCTGCAATTTCATCAATATTTCATTCAGGCGAGCGGAAGCGCCCCTGCGGCGAGTGCCGCAAGGACGCATCCATTCCCGGTGGACAGGGGCGATTCGCATCGCCCCTGCGCCTTCGATCAGAAGTCGACGGTGATGCCGGTGAAGAACGTCCGGCCGTAGACGTCGTAGGTCGACGGATAGGTGTTCGACTGCTCCTGGTTGTCACCAAGGACCGGCGGCTTCTTGTTGAACATGTTGTTCATGCCGATGTTCCAGGTAAAGCGCTTGGCCACGTCGACGCTCGCGCTGAGGTCGAAGTAGTTATAGGCCGGGATGTGGTCGACCGCATAGCCGCCGGTGTCGTCGTCCACTGCCGAGAGGTGGCGCCATGCCAGCGACACGCTCAGGTCCTCGGTCGACCAAGTGGCGCGGCTGTTGAGGCGCCACTTGGCGTAGACGTTGCTGCAGCTCAGGCCGAACTTGCCCGCGCAGTCGACCACGAGGTCGGGCAGCGAGGCCATCGGGCTGAACGTCCAGTTCATCAGGTAAGACCCCGCGACGCGCAGGTTCAGCTTGCTGGAGTTGTTGCGGCCGAACGCCAGCGGGATGGTGTACTGCGCGTCGAAGTCGATGCCGTCGGTCTTGACGCCGCCGGTGTTGCTCAGGTTGTCGATGGCGCCGACGATGGTGCCGGTGCTGTCGCGCGGCAGCAGCGAACAGGTGCTGCTGTCGTAGGACGTGTAGTTGTTGCCTGCGTCGCCGTAGCAGGCCGTGAGCAGGTTGGCGGTGCCGACGGCGGTGATGAAGTTGTCGATCTTGATGTGATAGTAGTCGGCCGTGATCGACAGGCCCGGGATCATCTGCGGCTGGAGCACGACACCGAAGGTGTAGGTGTTCGCGGTCTCCTCGCGCAGCTTGGTGTTGCCGCCGTTGTAGCTTTCGATCTGGGTCGCGGCGGCGTTGTACTGGTCGTTCCCCACGTCCGCAGCGGCGACGCCCGAGGCGACGCAGGCGGCGTAAAGGTTGGAGTAGCTCGTCGCGTCCGGCGTCGAGCACGGATCGGTCGCAGTCTCGAAGTTCTGCGAGCTGCCGCTATAGAGGTCGTTCACCGTCGGCGCACGCACCGCGCGGGAGAACTGGCCACGGAAGCTGATGTCCTTGATCGGCGCGTAGACGAGCCCGGCCGAGAAGGTGCCCACCGACTTGGCCGCCGTCGAGTAGTACGAGTAGCGGGCCGCGCCGTTGAATTCGAGGCGCTGGATGAAGGGCTTGTCGGCGATCAGCGGCACGTCGATTTCGGCGAACAGTTCCTTGACGTTGTAGCCGCCCGAAGTCGCGTCGCTGGCGTTGAAGCCGACGACGTCGCCCGAGGAGAGCAGTTCGTCCGGGTTGTAGCTGCCGTGCTCGGAGCGGTACTCGGCGCCGAACGCGAAACCGGCCGGGCCTGCGCCGAGGTCGAACAGGTTGTTGTTGCTGATCGCGCCGCTGACGACCTTCTCGGTGATGGTCGAGCGGTTGACGGTGTCGATCGACAGGAAGTCGACCGCCGCGTCGCTGATGTTGCCCTCGCCGAAGATGTTGACGGGCACGCAGCCGTTGCTGGTGTCGGTGCAGACGAGGTTGCCGTCGGCGTCATAGGTCGTCAGCAGGCCCTGCTGCAGACGGCTGCGCGAGATGTTGCCGTACTGGTACTCGGTCCGCCGGGTGCGCGAGAAGCTGGCGTAGACGTCGTAGCTCCAGTCGTGGCCGATGTCGCCGCGCGCGCCGATCAGGCCGCGCACCGCCTTGCTGTCGGTGACCTGCACGCGGTCGCCGATCTCGCTCAGGCGGCGGTAGATGTTGGCGGTGGTGTAGCCGTCGCCGTCGGTGTCGTAGCCCTGCAGCAGCGTCTGGCTGTCGGCCGAGAGGAACGAGCTGTCGTTGTCGATCGAGAAGCTGCCGGTCACCGGGGTCGGCGCGAGCTGGTTCTTGACGCGGTTGTGGACGTACTGGCCCTCGGCATAGAGCGTCAGCGCGTCGCTGACGTCGAAGTGCGCCTGCGCGAAGACGAGTTCGCGCTTCTGCGGGACCTGCAGGTAGTTCTCGGTCGCGTAGTTGTAAGCGTCGGTGCTGCTGTCGTAGGCCGAATAGCTGCCGTCCTGCCCGAACTTGTAGTTCGTGCCGCCCAGATTCATGCGCGTCGCCGGGATCGACGAGGAGCCACCCGCGACGAGGGTGCCATCGTCGCCGTCGGTCATGGCCGTCTTGGTGTAGCTGCGCGATGCCTGCGTGATCGCCTTGCGCTGGCTGTACTCGCCGTAGACGGTGATGTTGCCGCGGCCGTCCGCGAAGTTCTTGCCCGCCAGAATGCCGCCCGTGTACTGCGCGCCGTCGCCCGCGTCGGTCAGGCGGTAGTTGGCGTTGGCCTGGATGCCGTCGTAGTCCTGCTTCGTCACGAAGTTGACGACGCCGGTGACCGCGTCCGAACCGTAGACGGCCGACTTGCCGCCGGTCACCACGTCGACGCGCTCCAGCAGGGCGGTCGGGATCGTGTTGAGGTCGACGATCTGGTTGGTGTCGTACGAGACGTAGCGGCGGCCGTTGACCAGCACCAGCGTGCGCGAGGCGCCGAGGCCGCGCAGGTTGGCGGTGGCGACGCCGTCACCCGGGTTGTTCGAGGCGCCGGTCTGGTCGGGGACCAGCTGCGGGATTTCCTTCAGGACGTTCTCGACGTTGACCTGGCCGGTCGCCTTCATCTCGGTGGCGGTCATCGCCATGATCGGCGCGGCCTGCTCGAGATTGGCATTGCGCAGACGGGAGCCGGTGACGATGATCGCGTCGCCGGTGTCGGCCGCGTCCGTGGCGGAGGGCGCTTCGTCCTGCGCGTGCGCTGCCGCAGGCAGGCCCATCAGCAGGGTCGAAGCCAGAAGCAAACGCTTCATGTGGGGGGTCATTGATGCTCCTTTCGCAGATTCCGGCGGTGCGAAATCCTCGACGCCGGAAGCAGGCGAGTGCGTCTGCTCCCGTAAGCATCAGACTGTCATCATATAATCATCGACGTGCGGATAATGAGTTGGTGTCGTTGTATATCGATCACATCTATTTCAATATCAGAAATAATAATGAAATTTACGTGAAATTCATTTCAAATATGTTTCATTGAAAATAAGTTTTTTGAACTCAATTTCTATATTGAATGCAAAATTATTCGGGAAAGTAAACGTCCTGCGGCCGTTTGGAAGGCTTGTGATGACATTCGGAATAAGATTGCGTTCGGCCCTCTCACCGTTTCGAAATGCAGGCATAAAATTACCCCGTGCCAGAACATCTGCGCGGCTGTCCGCAGCGAAGTTCTGCAGGCTCTTGGCGTGTTAAGCGGCCGATCACGAATATATCTCGCAAGGGTGAATACCCGTCCGCCGCTTTTCTCAAGGCGCAACGAAAAAGCCGATCGCCGCGCAGTCGCGACGATCGGCTTCGTGTCTGGCCCGGAGGGCGGTGTCTTACCGGAACGGCGGCTCGTTGAACGCGCGCAGCTTGCGCGAGTGCAGGCGGTCACCCTGTTCGCGCAGCAGGTCGCAGGTGATGAGGCCGATCTTGAGGTGGCTGGCGATCGCCTCTTCATAGAAGCGGTTGGCCTGGCCCGGCAGCTTGAGTTCGCCGTGCAGCGGCTTGTCCGAGACGCACAGCAGCGTCCCGTAAGGCACGCGGAAGCGGTAGCCCTGCGCGCTGATCGTGGCGCTTTCCATGTCGATGCCGATCGCGCGGCTCAGCGAGAAGCGCTTGGCGGACTCGGTGTAGCGCAGTTCCCAGTTGCGGTCGTCGGTGGTGACGATGGTGCCGGTGCGCATCCGCTTCTTGAGGTTCGCGCCGCCTTCGCCGCTGACGACCTCGGCCGCCTGCGCCAGTGCCAGCTGCACTTCGGCGATGGCGGGCAGCGGGATCTCGGGCGGCAACACCGGGTCGAGCACGTGGTCGTCCCGCAGATAGGCATGGGCGAGCACGTAGTCGCCGATGCGCTGGCTTTCGCGCAGGCCGCCGCAGTGGCCGATCATCAACCACGCCTCGGGGCGCAGCACCGCAAGGTGGTCGGTGATGGTCTTGGCGTTGGACGGGCCGACGCCGATGTTGACCAGCGTGATGCCCGAGCCGTCCTTGCGGATGAGGTGGTAGGCGGGCATCTGGTGGCGGCGCCATGCGGTGTCGGACAGGCGTGCGCGGGCGTTCTCAACCGGCGCGTCGAGGTACAGCCCACCCGCGCCCGAAAGCGCGACATAGCCGTCCGAGCCGACCTGCGTGCCCGCCCAGTCTACGAACTCGTCCACATAGCGGTGGTAGTTGGTGAACAGCACGAAGCGCTGGCAGTGGTCCGGGCTGGTGCCGGTGTAGTGCGCCAGACGCGCGAGGGAGAAGTCGGTGCGCAGCCCGTCGAACAGGGCGAGCGGGTGCGGTTCGTCCTCGGCGGCGAG
>NZ_ALVC01000142.1:0-24316 GCF_000293195.2 Sphingomonas sp. LH128 | reverse complement strand
GCGGCGGGCGTGCCGCAGAGCATCGCTTCGAGCGGAGGCAGGCCGAAACCTTCGGTACGGGAGGGGCAAAGCAGGCATCGCGCACCGGCATAGAGCGCGCGCAGCGCGGCATCGCCGCAAGGGCCGACGAATATCGCGTCCTCCGGGACTGCCAACCCGGCTGCGGCCAGGGCATCTCGCGAAGCACCGACGACGACCAGCGGCACACCCGCCGGTGCTTTTCGCGCATAGGCTGCGAAAACCACGGCATTGTTCTTGTACGCCTTCGGGCTGCCGAACATCAGTGCGTAGCCGCGCAGCGCAAGGCCGTGCGCGGCGAGCACCGAGCAGTCCGCATCGTCCTCCAGGATATGGTCGGCGCCGTTGTAGAGCACGTGCGTGCGCCGCGCCGCAGAGACACCCATCACATCAAGCACGCGCCGGGAATAGTCACTGACGGTGAGCACGGCTGCGCTCGAACGGGCCATGTGCGGGGCCAGGAACCGGTAGCCCACGCGCTGGCGCAGCGGATAGGAACTGTCAGGGACCAGGAACTGCGCATCATGGATGAGCGTCACCTTGCGGCGGTGGCGCAGCGGCGCGAGGTTCGCGAGGTTGACCAGCACGCCGTCGGAGGAGAGCGCGGGAAGCCTGCGTTGCTCCCAATATTGCGAGGCGACCTCGTCCAGTTCCCGCACTGCGATGTTGCGCAGCATCGGCTTCCAGTCGCCGCCATCGCGAGTGGGCAGGAGCAGGGTAACCCGCGGGGCGCCGGGAACGCCCAGACGCGCATCGATTTCCCGAACAAGGCGGTCGGCAACGCGGTGAACGCCGTTGAGGCCGCCCGAGTAGAACTTTCCATTGATATATACAGGCAGCATCGAAATTCCCGGAGAATCGCGCCGCAACATAATATTGCGCTGCAGCGAACTCGACGGGCGATACCGGGCCTTGCCAAGTTTTAATCCTCGGCGGCGCGGGCCCGTCTTCCCTGCAATGTCAGGGCACGTCATTGAACGCAGGGGAAAGGGGGCGTGGATGTCGCAGTGCGGCGATGCGATACTGATCAATGGGCGGTTCCTCATGCAACCGGTGACCGGGGTGCAGCGGGTCGCGCGCGAACTGGTCGCCGAAATGGACCGGCTGCGCGGTGCCGGAGAGACGCCCCTGCATCTTGCGCTTGCCTGCGAACAGAATGCGGACGTCTCCGGGCTGGGCTTGCGTCATATTCCGGTGGAACGGCGCGGCGGCGCCAGCGGGCATGCCTGGGAGCAGTTCGTGCTGCCGCGCATGGCCGCTGGCCGGCGCCTGCTGTGCCTCGGCAATACCGTTCCGCTCGCCTCGGCACTCGGAAGGCAGCGCCTTTCGGTGATGATCCACGATGTGTCGTACCTTTCGTTGCCCCAGGCCTACTCGCTGCGCTACCGCGCCGCGCACGGGGCGCTGTTGCCGGTGATGCTGCGCGGTGCGGACACGGTGTTCACGGTCTGCGATACGGAGGCGGAGCGTTTACGTCGCCTGCATCGCGGCGCTCGCGTGGTCGCCTTGCAGAACGGCGCCTGGATTCGCGACAGGGTGGAGCGCGTGGATCATGGCGAGCGGGAGCGCATGGTTCTCTATGTCGGATCGTTATCGCGCAGGAAGAACGTCGAGCGCGTGATCGAGGTTGCGCAATATCTGGCACGCGAAGACGGTGTGCGCACCGTGCTGGTGGGCGGCGGCAATGAAATCCTCGCGCCGATCCGCGCCCGCGTCGCCTCCGACGTCGAATCCATGATCGATTTCATCGGGCAGGTTCCCGATCTCGAAACCCTTGCGGGATACTATCGACGCGCGGGTTGTCTGCTGTTCCCATCGCTCTACGAGGCGTCGCCGCTGCCCCCGGTCGAGGCGATGAGTCTCGGCTGCCCGGTGGTCGCCTCGGCGATCCCCTCGATAACCGAGCGATGCGGCTCTGCCGCGCTCTATTGCGATCCGCACGACAGCACGGACATCCTTGCCGCAGTGCGGCGGGTCCTTTACAATCGCGAGCAGGCCGATGCCCTGCGCCACGCCGGTTTCGAGCGTGCCGCGCGCTATTCCTGGCGCGATCAGGCTCGGGGACTTCTGGCAGCCATGACCAGGAGTTAATTTGTCCCTGCAAGGGAGCCCGGCGATGATCGTGTCATGAGTGCAGTGCGTGCCCAAAACGCCGGTCGCAGGCAGCCCGTCTACGGGCTCGACCTCGTACGCTTTGCCGCCGCGAGCCTGGTCGTGCTCTATCATCTCGGCTTCAAGGCCTGGGCGCTGGACGGCAGCAGCCTGCATGGCGCACTTGGCCGTTCCGATGCCTTTCCAGCGGGATATGCCTTGACCTGGTGCGGCTGGGTAGGCGTGCAGGTCTTCTTCGTGGTCTCCGGATCGGTCATCGCCTATTCCGCTCGGGGCGTGAGCGCGAGGCGCTTCGCCCGCCGCCGCGCCGCCCGGTTGCTGCCGGCGGTGCTGATCGCCGTGGCCATAGCGCTGCCCACTGCGGTGTTCGTGTTCGGCACCGCAACCGCCCAGGCGGTGGTGCTGAGCCTGAAGACGATCGCATTCGTACCATGGGGGCCATGGATCGTCGGCCAGTTCTGGACCATTCCGATAGAGCTGGCCTTCTACGCCATTGTCGGGGTGGTCCTCTCTTCGGGGGCGCCGGAGCGCGCGATGCACGCGCTGGTGTGGGTGCTGGGCATAGCCAGCGCCGCCTATTGGCTCGTCGCCGCATCGGATGCGATCGAACCCGGCGGGCGGCTGGCTGAACTGCTCCTGCTGCAGCACGGCGTCTATTTCGCGCTCGGGATGCTCTGCGCCCGTATGGGTGAGGGAGATTTGGGGCGGCGTCATCTCGGCCTTGCGGCGACGTGCATCGTTGCCGCTTCGGTGCAGGTGCGCACCGCCGCCGAATGGGAGATGGGAGCACGCACCGATTTGTCGGCGCAATGGCCATGGGCCTATGCACTCTGGCTTTGCCTGGCCGCGCTGATCGCGGCTTCGTTCCTCTGGCGAGCGCAAGTGGCGGCGCGGATCGGCCGGTTCGGCGGCGTGCTGCGCCTTGCCGGGCTCGCCACTTACCCGCTCTATCTCATCCACATCCATGTCGGCGGCACAATCCTGCTTGCGGCGGCAAGGCTGGGCGTGGTTCCGGCGGTCATCCTCGCTTTCGCAGGGACGGCGGCCGTTGCCGTCGCCATCGCCTTATGGTTCGAGCCACCTCTTCATGCCGCGATCGACGCGGCACTGCGCCGTATCGGACAACGGGTGCCGCGTTACCGGCCAGCGGGGTAGGCGCCGCCTCAGGCAGCCACGCGCCGGTCGCCGGTCGTCCTTGCCCAGTCCACTGCATCGGTGATCCCCTCTGCGCGATGGACCAGCGGGGAACCTTGCGTGAAGGCTTCCAGAAAGCGCGCGATCTTGCCGTAATGGTTGTCCAGAACCGCATGGGGGCGCCCCAGCAACAGCGACAGAATGTGGACGTGGAGCCGATCGGTGACGATTGCCCGTCCTCGGGCGAGTTGCCGGAATCCGCGCTCGACCCGGTGCCGCGCCGCTGCCTCGTAAGCCGACGCACGTGCGCTTGCAGGCGAAAGCGACGTCCACGCGCGCATGATCCCGGCGGCCTTGGCACGTCGCACGGCGGCGGTATCGTCGATCAGCCAATCCTCGACGGTGATGTCGGTAGGCAGGCCGATTGTTTCCGATCGTTCCTTGTCCGTGCGCAGCATGACCAGCACGTCGATGGAAGCAGGCGCGCCCTCCCGCTCCCCCATGGCGAAGGCGCTGTCCGGGCAGAGCTTGACCGCGCAGTCGAAATGGCGGCGGGCGAGGTCGAGCGAGGGAAGGTCGCGGACCAGCAGGGTGAAGTCGGGATGAGCCGCTATCACGCGTGCGGTACGGGCGATCCGCTCCGGGTCGCCGTAGTGAATCGACTGCGGCAGTTGCACGATACGGCGGTCGCCAAGGCGGGCGATCACATCCTCGCGAAACGTCTGGTGATGGTTCCAGATATCGCCGAAATTGCCGCCCCCATGCAGGAACACGGTGCCTTCGGGAACTGCGGCGCGCATCGCCTCCTCATCGAAATTGTCGAATGCACAGACATAACCGGGCGCTGCGCCGGCAAGTTTTCCCAGCAGTCGCAGTTCTCCCAGCCAGATCGCGGAATCGCCGACGTTGGCATGGTTCGGAAAGTCAAGGAGTGCAAAATCCGGAGAAGAATAAAGTGATATTGTTTCCGAAAGTTGATTTTCGAGTTCGACGATCAGGGGATTAAAAGAATTTAATCGAGTATTCACGTAATTCAAATCCCGATTAAGCAGAGTCAGTATTGTCTCGCATCTGCGGCAATTCTATGCAAGTCCGGTATGGCAAGAAATCCGGAAATGGCCGGCGAAAGCAGGTTGAGCCGCCGCGCTGCCGGCGCCGTGGGGTGGAGCATCGTCCGCTTCGGTGGCGATCAGGTGTTCGCTTTCGTCATTTTCGCGGCGCTGGCGCATCGATTGGATCCGGCGACCTTTGGTGTATTCATCGTCGGTCTTGCCGTGGCGGAAGTGGGCAAGATCATCGCGCAAGGCGGGTTGGTGAGCAGTCTCTACCGTGCTCCGGAGATTACCGCGCGTCTCGCCGACACGGTGTTCTGGGGCAACCTGGGCATGGCGCTGCTGGTCGCGATCACCTGTGTGGTGCTGCGCCATCCGTTGGCTGAGGCGATGGGCAGTCCCTCGGCGGCGCCGGTCGTGGCGGCGCTTGGATGCGTGGTGCCGGTTTCTGCAGCAGGGGCCTCGCACATGAGCCGCACGCTTCGCGCCTTCGGCCATCGCGCGCTGGCGATCCGTTCGCTTGGCGCGGGTGTGATCGGGGGCACGCTCGCCCTGCTGGCAGCACAGGCGGGTTGGGGAGTCTGGGCGCTGGTGGCGCAGCGTTTTGCAAGCGAGACGATAAGCACCCTCGTCGCCTGGCACGCATTTCGCTGGAAGCCGGGTCTGCAGTTTTCCTGGACGACGCTGCGGGCGCAATGGCGGCTGGGAGCGGGCGTCGCCGGCTCGCAATTGCTGCTGGTGGCGCTCAACCGCACGCAGGACATGATCCTGGGCCACAGTATCGGGCCGGCGGCCGTAGGCGTCTACCGTACGGCATGGAAGTCGATCGAGGTCGTCGCGCAAGGGGTGATCAGCCCGTTCGCCAGCGTAGCCGTGCCGACGCTGGCGAAGTTGCAGCATGACTTGCCCGTGTTTCGGCGCGGCTACGTACGAATGGTCTCGGCGACCGCGACAATCGCCTTTCCCGCGATAGCCGGGATCGGTGTGCTGGCCGATGCGCTGATACCTTTGCTGTTCGGTCCGCAATGGGTGCAAAGCGTGCCGGTTGCGAGGGTTCTGTGCCTGCTGGCCCCGCCATTTGCGCTCAATTTCTTCGCCGATCCGGCACTGACGGTCCTCGGCAAGGCGGGCGTCATGGCCAGGTTGGCGGGAATCCAGCTTGTCCTGACCGTGTTGTTCTGCCTCGCTGCCGCCCCATACGGGCTGGTCTGGTTCGCGGCGGCATATGTCTTGCGGGCCTATGTCACGCTGGCGCTGCAACTCGGGCTGCTGCAGCGGGCGACCGGAGTGCGCGCGATCGAGGTGCTTGCTGGCATAGCCCCGCCCTTGGGCGCGGCGGTGGTCATGGCGATCGTCGTGTGGGGTACTGGCGACACCATGCCGGTCGATGGCGGACCCAGGAGTCTCCCGGCCCTTGCTCGCATGGTGTTTCTGGTGACGCAGGGAGTGCTCGTCTATGTAGGCGTGCTGCTGGCCCTGATGGGCCGTTCACGCCGGATGGAACTGGCGACCTTCCTGCGCCGCCTCAGGCCTGCGAGGCGAACGTCCTGATTGATTCAGGCCGCACCGACACGGGAAAGCGGCTGATCCGCGCGCGCTGCAACCCTCGACCTGTCGCCGCGACCGGCGCGCAGCGCGATGGCGCTCCCGGAAAGGACGGCGAAAGTAAGCCCGGGATCGCAGCTTGGAGAAGACACCGAAGCCACGGCCACCCCCACGAGCACCGACCACGCAGCAGCCGCGCCGACATCGCGGTCTCGGTCGCAACTGCGGCTCCAGGTCGATGCGGCGAGCGGGGCAAAGGCGCGGACCACATGCAGCACGAATGTACAGGCGCCGATGATGCCGGTCGAGCCGAGGATCGCGGTGATGAGGCTCGACGAGCGGAACGAACCCGGTCCGATGCCCAGCCCGTGCGAGCCGACGAACGCGGTCAGGCCCTGTCCCGCCCAGAACAACCGCTGCCGACCGGAAAAGGAATCGGCCTTGTCCAGCGTCATGTGCTCCAGAAGTCGTTGCATCGATGCGGCGAGCGCGGGTTCCAGCACCAGCAAGGCGCTGACCGCGATGATCGCCGCAAGGCCCGCGAGAGACAGCCATGCAAGCCGGTCAGGAGGCAGCAGGTGCGGCGTTGTCGCGATGCGCAGCACCATGACGGCAGCGAATAGCGCCAATCCGACGTAGGCCGTCGATGACGTGCTGGTGATCAGCGCGATGCCGAGCAGCAGCGCGGCCGGGCCGTTCCATCGGGGATCGACGCGGCGCAGCCAGCATTCGAAGGTGAACACGAACCAGACGACGGCAAAGCTCGCGAAGGAGGATGCCTCGGGCCACAGACCGTTCATGCGCACGAAGCCGCCCCATTCATGATCGAGCTGGGCGTAGTTGCCGTTGCGGAAGAAGTGGAAGAGGGCCTCTGCCGGGGTTCCGCGCAGCGCCACCCCGGCGAAACCCGAAAGCGCGTGCGCGATACCGATCAGCGCACCGGTCCTGGCCAGCGTTCGCCCGCCGTTCGGTCGGTGCCGCAATACCGCACAAGCCGCCAATGCCATCGTCATCGTGCCCGTCATGTATGCGGCGGTCGTCAGGTTCTGGGTCGTGAAACGCAGGGGTTCTGCGGCAAGAATCCGGGCGAGCTGGGTGCCGTAGCGGGCGCGGATCTGGCCTCGCAGCGGGGTTACGTCGATCTCTCCGGCGAAGATGCGCGGCAGCACTAGGGCGGCGAGGACCCCGTAGGCGACGAAGACGATCAGCCAGGTGTTGCCGCGCACTGCGGCGGCCAGATTGGCACCGCTCACGCCTCCCGGGGCCAGGCAGCGCAGCAACAGGAATCCCAGCGCGAAGTGTGCCGGCGAGATCGACGAGCCCCCCAGCGCCGTAAGGTTGAGGGCCGCCGAGCCGCCGAGCAATGTCGCCCCCATCACCAGCGCGAACAGCGCGCGCACGGTTCCGAAGGCGAACAGCGCCAGCGCGACGAACAGTTCGATCGTTCCGATGACGGTCAGTTCCATGCCCGTGTTTCCGTCAGATCAACGATCGCAGGATGCCGGCGTCGAATGCGGCGGGCGCGAACCGGCGTGCCTGGATCATGGCGAGTTCCGGGTCGAAGGACGGCAACCAGTCCTCGAACCGGGATACCGCTTCGCTCAATGAATCGACGGTCTGTCGGTCGAAAAACAGGCCGGTCTGGCGATCGACGACGGTGTCGAGCGCGCCGCCCTTGCCGAAGGCCAACACCGGCCGGCCCGAAGCCATTACTTCGACCGGGACGATCCCAAAATCCTCCTCGGCCGTGAAGACGAAGCCGCGGCAGCGGGCGTAGTGTCGGCGCAGGCTGGCGAAGTCGAGGCGGGGGATTATCGTCACGGTAGAGCCTGCCATTCGCCGCAGGCTTGCTGCCATCGGCCCGTCACCCACCACGGTCAATGGCAGGCCCAGGCGGTTGAAAGCCTCGACCGCAAGGTCCGGGCGCTTGTAGGGCACCAGTTGCCCGACCCACAGGTAGCTATCGTCGATCTCGTGGGAGGCGGCGAAAAGGTCTACGTCGACCGGCGGATGGACGACCGTGGAAGGCATCCGCCAGGCGCGTTCGATACGGCGCTGGATGAAATGCGAATTGGCGACGTAGCGATCGACGCGCGATGCCGATGCCACGTCCCAGGTACGCAGGCGATGGAACAGGAACGGCATCACCGCGCGGTTCAGCGGCCCCGTCCCTTCGCGGTACTGGTGGTAGTGGTCCCACAAGTAGCGCATCGGCGAATGGACATAGCACAAATGCATGGCGTCGGGATCGGTTATGACGCCTTTCGCCGGGCCGCTTTCGCTGCTGATGACCAGATCGTAGCCCCGCAGGTCCAGTTCCTCGAGCGCCATGGGCATGAGCGGCAGGTATTTCTGGTAGTGCCTGCGTGCTCCGGGCAGCTTCTGGATGAAGCTGGTGGTCACTTTGCGCCCGGCGATGGTGCGAGAGACGCGCGCCGGATCGTAGACGTGGGTAAAAATGTCGGCTTGGGGGAAAAGCCGCAGCAATCGCTCGATCACCCGCTCGCCGCCGCGCATCGTGACCAGCCAGTAATGCACGATCGCCACCTTGCGGAAGCGCTGGCGAACGTGGTCGAGAAGGCCGTCGTCGCCGTCTTCCGGGACCGGTCGCAGGTTAAGCATAGTAGTCCTTGTACGCCTTGTAGAACGCGTTCTCGTCGAGGCCGAAGGCGGCCTGCTTGCGTACGTCCACGCGGGTGAGGATGGCGCCGGCGAGGCCGACCGCGCCTTCCGGGAGCAGCCTCAGCAGCGACCGGATCGCGGCTTCCGGGGTACGGCGCCAGCGCGCGGCGATGACTGCCGCGTCGGCCTTGCCCAGCAGCAGTCGGGCATCGGCCATCGGCAGCACCGGCGCGGTGTCCATGATGACGGCGTCGAATCCCTGTCCCGCAGCGGCCAGCAGCGCATCCATGGCAGGACCCGTGAGCAGCGCGTGGTCTTCCTCGCGTGCGGCGCTGAGAGGCAGGATCGAAAGCCCAGTGCGCGGGTCGATGACGATCGCGTCCTCCAGCCTGGCATCGCCGCGCAGCACCTCCAGCAGGCCGATTTCGCGCGTGCCGCCGATCCATCGACTGACCCCGCGGCGCCGCACGTCGCAGTCGATCAGGAGTATCGCATCGGAGGCCCCGGCCATCGACCGGGCGAGACACAGGGCCACGGTGGTCTTGCCCTCTGCGGGAAGGGCCGACGTCACTGCAATGATCCTGGGACTTTCGACAGCGAAGGCGATCGAGGCGCGCAGGTTGCGAAACGCCTCCGCAAAAGCGGAGCGCGGCTGTTCGACCACCGCATCGACCGGATCACCGCGCGCCTTGCGGCTGGCCACGGAACCAAGTTCGGGGATCGAGCACAAGTAGCGCAAGCCGAGGCGTCGTTCGATCTCCTCGCCGGTCGTGAAGCCGCTGAACATCAGTTCCGCCGCGATGGCGCAGGCAAGGCCCAGACCCAGACCGATGGCACCGGCCAGTACCATGTTGAGCAGGATATCGGGGCGGGCCGGCCTGTCGCTTGGCTGAGCGGGATGGAGCACCCGGGCTTGCGGCTGGCGAATGCCTATGCGGGCGGCGAGTTCCTTGTATCGCCCCAGATAGCTTTCGTAGAGCTGGCGCGAAGCCTGCGCGCGTTGCTCAAGGTCCTGCAGATCAACCATCGCCACGTTGTCGCGGCGAAGCGCACCTTCCGATGCACGCAGCGAGCCGGACAGCGAACCAAGGCGCCGCTGTGATACTGCCGCCTTGGCGGAAAGGTTCGAAACCACCCGGCCGATTTCCTCGGCGATTTGGGCATCCACCGAAGCGAGTTGGCTTCGCGCGCGCTGGAGGTCCGGGTGGCGCGGTCCGTACTTGCTGGAAAGAGATGCTATTTCGGCAGCATAGGCGGACTGCTGCTGTCGCAACGAGGCGATCACCGGAGAGCCGAGCGATTCGCCCACATCCTCCCCGCTCGATCCCGAGCCGAGTTGCTGGCGGGCGGTCGCCAGGCGAGCAGCGTCTTCGGCTGCCTGCGCCCGTGCCGAGGTGACCTCCTGGTTGTAGGCCGAGATTTCCTGCTCGGTCAGCGAGCGGTCGCTGGTGCTTGGCAGGTCGTGCGCGAGGCGATAGTGCGAGAGGACGGCGGCGTCGGCGGAGGCCTGCGTGCTTGCCTTGGCCATGCGCGCGCCGATCTCGCGTAAGGCGCGGGTGTCTGCGGCTTCCTTCTCGGTCACGCCGCCTTCGGTGTACTGGGCGGCGAAGGCGTTGGCGATCCGCGCGGCTTCCTGCGCATCTTCGCTCTCGAAGCTGACGGAAAGCGTGTAGGTCGCACCCGAGCGGAAGGCGGATACGCCGCCCGCGACATAGTCGATCGCTGCCTGCCGCGCTTGCGCAGCAGTGCGGTCGTCCCTGGCGAAGCGGCGGGGAAGGGCAAGTCGATCGACGACCGCGGCGACGTTGTCGCTTGATGTGATCACTTCGACTTGCGTGTCTATCCAGGTCTCGCCCATGCCTCCCTGGGCCGCGAGGCGATCCTCGTCGGTCAGCGGGGCGATGGGCTCCACTTTGGGGTCCAGCGTAATCTCGGCGGTCGCGAGGTAAGTGGGGGTCCGCGTCGCGGTAAGGGCGAAACCGGAGGCCAGGGATGCGAGAAGCATTCCGAGCATGATGGGCCAGCGGCGGCGAAGGAATGCGATCAGGATGCCGGGATCGATCCGGTCCGGGGTTTCGGCGGCGCCCGGCCGAACCGGCGGAACGATGACCCCCGGCGGGGGCGCAAGAACGATAGGTTGATTCACTCTGATGCCACCCCTGTTTTCCGTGCCACATCATCGGCCCGTCGGAATCGGGTGCAGTTTCGGCTTTTTTGTTTGAGTGGCGCAAGTATATGTCGGAAGTTTACAAAAATGTAACGATTTCAGTTTTGAAATATTCAACAATTATTCTACAAAATTGCCGAATATTTTGAATTTCATTTTTGTAATTGGAGTATTCCATCGCGCGGGGGTCTGATCGCCACACGATGTGCGACGCACGGGGAAGGAGATTTCGGGCACGTGATGAGGATCTGCAATCCGTACCGCCGTATGATCCATATAGCGGCAATCTGCGGCGCGGCGCTGTCGATACAGGGTTGCGCCGCAACGGGCACAGCGCCGCTGAGCGCCGCCGAAGCGCGCTTGGGGCTCGATACCTATCGTCTCGGCGCGGGCGACAAGCTGCGCGTGACGGTTTACAACGAACCCAATCTTTCGGGTGAATATGCCGTGTCCAGCGCGGGCAAGATCGCGTTTCCGCTGGTCGGCATGGTCGATGCGGCCGGGCAGACGGTGGAAGACCTGTCGCACGCCCTTACACTCCGCATTGCGGACGGCTACATGACAGATCCGAAAGTCAGCGTCGAAGTCCTCAACTATCGACCGTACTATATTCTGGGAGAAGTCCAGAAGCCGGGGCAATATCCTTACGTTGCCGGCATGTCGATCGAACAGGCGGTGGCGGCTGCAGGCGGGTTCAGCTACCGCGCCAATGCGGGGCGGGTGAACCTTCGCCGAATGCCCGGCGCGGCGGAGAAGTCGGTCCAAATCAATGCCGGACAGATCGTCGTGGTCATGCCGGGCGATACGATACGCGTTCTTGAGCGTTACTTCTGACCCTTTCGACGGGTCCTTCGGGTAAGCAAAGACAAAAACAAGTGTTCAATTGTTGCGGGCTCGGCCGGAATGGCCGGGCTCGCACGATTTTGGGTTGTTTCGTTCAGAGGCGGATCACCCTGTCTGCCAGCGCCACGCTGGCCGGCCGGTGCGTGATGAGCAGCACCGTGCGTCCATGGAGAATCCGGGCGCATGTTTCCACGAAGCGCTCTTCGCCTTCCGGATCGTACATCGACGTCGCTTCGTCGAGGATCACGATCGGGGCGTCCTTCAACAGCGCGCGGGCAAGCGCAATGCGCTGGCCCTGGCCGCCGGACAGGCGCACTCCGTGATCGCCGATCCCGGTATCGAAGCCTTGCGGCAGCGCCTGGATGAAGTCGTAGGCATCGGCGCGGCGTGCAGCCGCCTCGATTTCGGCCGCACTCGCTCCGTGGCGGCCGAAGGCGATGTTCTCGCGCACGGTGCCGCTGACAAGTTCGGGGCGCTGCGGTACGAGGGCGATCTGGCGGCGCAGGGTTTCCACTGCAACGCCGGTGATGTCGTGGCCGTCGAGCATGATGCGGCCGGAGCGGCAATCGTACAGCCGCAGCAACAGGGCGACGAGCGTAGTTTTGCCGATGCCGTTCCCGCCGAGGATGGCCACTTTCTCGCCCGGTGCGATGGTGAGGTCGAAGCCGCTCAACACCGGCGGTCGGCCGGGATAGGCGAAATCGACTCCTTCGAAGCGGATTTCTCCATTCAGGCGGGGGAGGCGCGCGGCCGGAGCATAGCCGGGTTCGGCGCCGGCCGCGAGCACCTGGGCCATGCGCGCGAGGATGCCGCGTGTCACCTGCACCTGGCTCCAGCTTTCGGCCAGAGCGGCCACGGGCCGGGTGAGCAGGGCGGCGTAAAACAGGAAGGAGAACAGTTCCTGCGTGGCAAGGCGGCCTCGATGAACGTGATCGCCGACCATCAGCAACAGCGCCAGCGCGGCCAGCGCGGCCACGAGCGTGCCAACCGGCTCCACCAGCGCTTCCAGCCGGTTGAGGCGTACCGACACGCGGCGGGCGGCATCTACCCGCCGGCGATACCGGGCATGTTCCGGTTCTTCGCGCGTGAACGTCTTGATGGCGGCGATGACGCCGAGATTGTCCTCGGCGAGAGCGAGGACACGGGCTTCCGCTTCCTGTTCGCGTGCCCCCAGATCCCGAAGACGGCGGCCGACCAGCTTGAGGATGATGACGTAAGTGGGCACCAGCACCGGCACCAGCAGGGCAAGGGCAGGGTCGATCCGCAGCATCAGCAATGCGGCGCCTGCGGCAGTCACCAGCAGGGGCGGTATCGCGACCAGCGTACCGGTAAGAAAATGGCCGAGATGGGCGACCTCGCTGGTGATCAGAGCAAGCACGTCGCCGTGCCGGTGCGCGACGTGCCAGCTCATCGGCAACCTTTGGAGATGCGCATAGAGACTTGAGCGCAAGTCGGCGAGAATGCGCGCAGCCGTTTCGCCCGATACGATCTGCACTACCGCCCCCAGCGCGGCGGATGCCACGATCGCTCCGACCAGCAGGGCGACGAGCCGCACGGTCCCGGTCGAGCCGGCTTCCACGAGATGTCCAGCAAGGGTTCCCGCGAGCCAGGGGATGGTAAGGGTCGTTCCCGAGCCCGCCAGGGTCAGTGCCGCGACAAGCGCCAGAGCGCGGGCATGCGGCCGCGCGAGGGCAAGGATCAGGCGAATCTGCGTCGGGCCATCGGCATCCGGCGCGGGTTGGGGGGCTTCTTCGATGGAACGGTGGGCCGTGTACATGCGCTTCAACTGGCGGCGAGCAGGCGTTGGAGCGCCGGGCCTTTCGGCAGGCACTGCGCTTGGTCCGCCCGTTGGAAGCGCGCGCAGTCCCAGTAGGCACCTTCGCTGCCGCCGCGGCGCACGTAGAGGAAGCCGACGTCCTGCGCTATCCGCCCGGCGACGCGGCAATCTGCGGAACGCCCGCAAAGCGAGAGCGCCTTGAGCGCGAACGTTCCGGTGGCAGCCTGGGGGTCGAGGACAAAGTCCAGCGCAGCCGGGATTGCAAGCGGCAGCGGCCGCGCAAGGGCCGGCAGGAGGCCGATATCGGCCGGACGTTCCGCGGCAGGTGCGGGTGACCCCGAAGCCGCGGCCATGGCGGAAATGCGCGGCTCGATTGTTGCTGGAGGCGTACGGCGCATGGCGGCGGGAGAGCCCCAGTAGCCCGGCCACCGATAGAACAGATGGACGCCTTGGCGGGCCAGCTTGACCATTCCGTCGCGCCAACGGGGCACCACGTAGTCCGCGTGGTAGTGCGTCGCGAGGCCGACGTGCGGCTCGACGGCACCCGTCAGGGCTGCCTGTGCGATGGCGCGCGCGCGAACGAGGGCGGCGGGCGGCGAAACGCGGCCAAGCGCGCCGTCGCAGGTGAAGGTGAACTGGCAACCCGTCTTCCGCTCCGATCCCTGGAAGACGACCGCACAGACACTGTCCGGAAACGCGGGATGGCGCACGCGGTTGAGCACGACCTGGACGACGGCGCGTTCGCCGGCGGGATCGTCGCCCGCTTCGTGGAACGCTGCCACAGCGAGGCAATCGCGAGCGCGGAGGCGGGATTCGTCGTCACCGGCAAAAGTGAAGGGCCGCGCTGCCAGCGGGGACGGGTCCGCTATCGGCACGCGGTCGTTGGATGTCCGCGCGTCCTCGGCGGAAAGTGCGGGCTGCGGCCTTGCATCCGGCGGCAGAGGCCGGGGCGCGCTGACGGCGGCATTCGTGATTGCCGGGCGGGGCATCGGTGCGGGCGAGAAGGGCGATCGAGCGATAGCGAGGATCGCGATGGCCAGCGCCGCCGCGATCGCCATCCTCCACGCCAGCGACCCGTTCTGCGTCGCCTTGCCGGGGATTGCCGAGGAGGTCACAGCGTATACCTGACGGACACCGACATGCGCCTGCGATCGAATTCGCGGCCTCCGGTGCCGTCGCTGCGGGTGCGCTGGAGCCCTGCCTGCGCCGCGAGCCGCAACTTGCGGCCAAGCAGCCAGTCGGCGCCCAGGCCGCCGGAAAGGTCGGTCTGGTTGCGCGCGGTGCTCGCATACTCGCTGACCGTGCGGTCGAGGCGCCCCCACAGGATCAGGTTGCGGCGAGCTTCATAGTCGAGACGAATGCCATAGCGGCTTTGCCGAATGCCGGCGACGCCGACGAGTGGCGAGCGCTGGATCGACCGGCGTGCTTCCAGCGCCCAGGTCATCAGACGGGTGGGGCTCCATTCCACGCCGGCGCTGAAGTCCAGTCCCTTGATACGCGGGAAGGCCGGGTCGTCGTAGCGTTGATCCTGGTAGCCGATCGCGGCGCGGCCACGGACCAGACGCGTGACCCCGAAACCAAGCCCGCCGCGCAGCGACCAGCCGCTGGAACTGCGGTCGAATGCGCCGGTATCGCCGGGGTAGTGGGCCTGATTGTAGCTGCCCTCGATGAAAGTAGCCACGCCGGGTGCGATGGCATAGCCCGCGCTGGCCCCGGCATTCCAGGTGCGATAGTCGCGGTCGCCAGGAGCGATCTGGGCGCCGCCCGCGCGATAGGCTGCGTAATGGTAGCCGTCGAGCCCGGCCCGAGCGCCCAGGATCAGGCGTCCTGCCGTGTGCTCGACATCAAGGCCGAGTTCCAGCGCGTTGTAGGCGATGCGCGGGCCGCGCAAGGTGGTGTCGCCGATCGAGCCGCGCGGTTCGAAGGCGCGGGAATATCCCGCCCTCGCCGCAAGCCGTGTCAGGGTGCCGAGATCGAGGCGCCCGCCAAATCGTGCATCGTAGGTTTCGGTATCTTCGTTGGGCTGTGAAAACCCGCGGACCAGCGCCGCATCGCCATCCAGGGAGACGGCGTGGCGGCTCCAGGTGGAATGGGCCGAGAGGCGGGTGCTCAGGGTTGCGAGGGCATCCCCGGTCTTGTCGTTGCGGGCCGCATAGATGTTGTCGTCATAGGCGATGCGAGCTTCGGTCGAGACCAGTGCTTCGAAGCTGCCGAAGCGGACGGGCACCGGATCGAGTTCGGGGCGCGCTCGCTTCTGGACGGAGATCGCCGCGTCGCTTGCCGAGGCGTCTTGCGCCTGCGCACCCTGCGCGGCGCAAGCGCCGATCAGGCCCAGAAGGCATGGCACCAGCGCCGGTTCCGACCCGGACCGACGCATTTCCTTTGCCGCTCTTCGCCTCAAGGTCGCCCGCGCTTCAAGATTCGTGCCCCCGTGAGGGTTAATGCCCTCTTGACGGTGTTTGCGGGCACGGCGCGCGCGCGGCAAATGAACGATTTGTCACGGCATTGGCGCGTCCTCCCCGGCGGGGAGGGGCGCGGGGGTCAGTCGGGCTTCCAGCCGATCTCGGCGGCAGCGGCGGACTTGGGGATGTCGGTCAGGGCTTCGTTGACGGTGATCGTCTCGCCCGGGGCGAGACGGTTCTTCGCGGGTACGACTTCCTTGGCATAGACCACGGTTTCACGCCGGTCGCGCAGCACCACCAGCAGCGAGGGCACCTTGCGGGTTTCCGCGCCGATGTTGGTGATCGTGCCGCTCACGCTGAAGAACTCGGTGCCGTCGGGCAGCGGCTTGCGATCCTGGCGGCCGCGCGGAAAGTCCAGCTTGAGGTCGGGCTGGGCCTGGCTGAACGTCGCGCGCGGGATCGGCAGCCAGTCGGGCAGCCCGCCCACGGCGACGGCGACGGCGAGGCCCAGCGTCGCCACCGCAAAGGCGATCGCGGCGAAAGTGCCGATCCGCGACCAGTTTCGGCGCGGACGGAACGGCGGCGAGAAATCGAAGCTCGACGGGCCTTCGTCGGAATAGGGCTTGGTCGATGTGTCGTCGTAATAGACCGGGCCGGGGCGACGCGAAGGTGCCGGCGGCGGCATCGGTTCGGAGCGCGGGGCCTCGGCGGCCGGTTCCGGGGCACGGGGAACCACGACGGCGGGGCGCGGCGCCGGTCGTGCTGCAGCCTGAGGGATCGGCTGGGAAACCGGCTCCGGAGCTGGCTGCACGGGCGCGGCATGTACCGGCGATGGGCTGACGGCCGCTTCGGCCTCGACCGGCGCGGCGAAAGCGCCTTCGGTTTCCAGTTCAGCCGGTTCCTGGAACCAGCTGTGCCGGCACTTGGCGCAGCGCACGGTCCGACCTTCCACGCCGATGGCGCTGTCAGGGACAGCGTAGCGCGTGGAACAGGCAGGGCAGGCGATGATCATGATCGCATTCATAAGCACGGCTTGCTCGCGCGCGACAAGCGCCTCGCCTGTGGGTTCGCGCCATGACGCTCTTTTTTCCACATGCATGGATGGCTATAGGCATGAAGGTCGCCCGTTCGGTCCGACTGTGTAACACGATCCTTGACGAGCATGACCAGCGACGGGGAAATCATCCACTTCGACAATGTCGGCCTTCGCTACGGCACCGATCGCGAGGTGCTGAGCGACCTGACGTTCACGCTCCATGCGGGGCGGTTCTATTTCCTCACCGGCGCGAGCGGCGCGGGCAAGACTTCGTTGCTGCGGCTGCTCTACCTTGCGCAGCGGCCCTCGCGCGGGGCGATCCGCATGTTCGGGACCGACGCCATCACTCTTCCGCGTGCCCGGCTCCCCGTGATGCGGCGGCGGATCGGCGTGGTGTTCCAGGACTTTCGCCTGATTGAGCACTTGTCCGCTTTCGACAACGTGGCGCTGCCACTGCGCGTGGCGGGCCATGCCGAGAAGGACATCGCCGGGCCGGTGCGCGACATCCTCGAATGGGTGGGTCTGACCGACCGTATCGACGCCAGCCCCGCCACGCTTTCGGGCGGCGAGCAGCAGCGTGTTGCCATCGCCCGCGCCGTCATCGCCCGCCCCGCCATGCTGGTGGCGGACGAGCCTACCGGTAACGTCGATCCGGACATGGCTGCCAAGCTGATCCGCCTGTTCGAGATGCTCAACCGGCAGGGCACGACGGTGGTGGTCGCCACCCACGACCTTGACCTGCTGCGCAAGGTGCCCGACAGCCTCATCATGCGGCTGGACAAGGGGCGGCTTTCCGATCCCACCGGCGCGCTGCGCTATCCGCCAAGGAAGCTGACGTGAGGCGCTCGTCGGTTCTGGGTCGATGGTTCACCGCCGGAAGCCGGGTCGAACTGATCCCGCAGGGGCGCATGTCCGGGCCGATGTCCTGGGTCATCGCGATCATGGTGGCGATGACCGCTATCGCCCTCGCGGCCGGGCTGGCGCTCGGCAATGCGGTTTCGGCGGCAAAGGCCGAGATCGACGGCGGCGTCACCGTGCAGATCATCGAGCCGCGGGCTGACGTGCGTGAAGCGCAAGCCGCGCGCGCGGTCGAGGCGATCAAGACGATGCCCGGCGTCGCGGGGCTGCGGCAGGTTCCGCAGGCGGAACTGGACGCGCTGATCGAACCCTGGCTGGGCACCGGCATCGCGGCGGCGACCGGCTCGGCGATCCCCGTTCCGGCGCTCATCGACGTGCGCCTGAACGGCCCTGCGAGCGCGGCGCAACTGGCCGCGATCGCGAAGCGGGTGACGCCGGTGGCGCCGTCCGCCCGGATCGATGCGCAGTCGAACTGGCTGCGGCCGGTGTTCGACGCGATGGTGTCGCTGCAGGTCTTGGCGATGGTGATCGTCGCGCTGCTGGCGGGCGCTCTGGCGGCGGCCGTGCTGCTGGCGGCACGATCGGCGCTGGGGGCGAACCGGGACACGATCGAGATCGTCCACCTGCTCGGCGGCACCGACGCGCAAGTGGCGCGGGTGTTCCAGCGCTCGATCGGCTATGACGCAGCCGGCGGCGGCGCGGTGGGACTCGCGCTGGCGATGGTGGTGATCCTCACCCTCGGGCGACGGTTCGAGGGGCTGGGTGCGGGGCTGGTCGACAGCGGCGCGCTGGTGTGGAGCGACTGGCTGATCCTTGCGGTCGTGCCGGTGCTGGCGACGCTGCTCGCCATGCTGACGGCGCGACTTACCGTGCTGCATGCGCTGCGAAAGATGCTGTAACCGGCGCAAACCCCTATATAGCTATTCATCTATGTTTCGTCGCTTCACCGCCTCTGTCGTGCTGCTCTGGGCCTTCGGGTTCCTGTGGTTCGCCGTTTCCCTGCCCGGGCCTTTGCCCGCGAGCGTGAAGACCGACGCGATCATCGTCCTCACCGGCAGCCAGGGCCGCATCGAGCATGCGGTCAAGGTACTGGAGGCGGGCAAAGCGCCGGACATGCTCGTCTCCGGCGTCGATCGGGAGGTGCGTCCCCGCGAATTCGCGCACCAGTTCCGCGTACCCGCGCGCCTGATGCGCTGCTGCGTGACGTTGGGCTACCGGGCCTACGATACCCGCTCCAACGCCGTCGAGGCAGTGCAGTGGGTGACCGAACACAATGCCAAGTCCGTACGCCTCGTCACGGCAGACTGGCACATGCGCCGCGCCGCGCTGGAAATCGCCCGCGAATTTCCCGACGACGTTCGGCTGGAACTGGACGGCGTGCCCTCGCATCCCAGCCTGAGCACGCTGTTCCTCGAATATCACAAGCTGCTGGCCCGTGCCGCGCTCAACCTCTGGGAAGCCCTGCGATGAATTCCGAAAGGGCGAACCCGCTCGACGTTGTACGTTCTCTGTTGTTCTATGTCGTGTTCTATCCGGGCACGATCGTGATGGTGACCGCCTGTTTCGTGGGCTCGCTGTTCGGTGAGGAGCCGCTGCGCCGCGCCGTGCGCGGCTGGGGCCTGTTCCACCGTTGGTGCGCCCGCTGGCTGCTTGGCATCCGCCTTGTCATCGAAGGGGAACTGCCGAACGAGGGCGTGCTCGTCGCGATCAAGCACGAGAGCTTCTACGAGGCGATCGACCTGCCCGCGCAGATGCAGCGTCCGGCCCCTTTCCCCAAGGCGGAACTGGCCGAAATCCCTGGCTGGGGATGGGCCTTGCGCCGCTATGGCGCGGTCGTGGTGGAGCGTGGCGAGGGCGCCAAGGCTCTCCGCACCATGGTGTCGAGCGCGCGCGGTCTCGCCGCGCAGGGCCGCCCGCTGGCGATCTTCCCCGAAGGCACGCGGGTGAAGACGGGAGAGCGGCCGCCGCTGCAGTCTGGCTTCGCGGGGCTCTACAAGCTGCTGGGGCTGCCGGTGGTGCCGGTGGCTGTCGACAGCGGGCGGCTTTACCACCGCCGCTGGAAGAAGCCGGGGACCATCACCCTGCGCGTCGGCGAACGCATCGCCCCCGGCCTCCCGCGAGACGAGGTCGAGGCGCGCGTCCACGCCGCGATCAATGCGCTGAATATCTAGCGCGCCGCGCTGACCCGGACGGTCTGCGAGAGCATTTCCACCTCGCCGAAGCTGGAGAGGAACGAGACGTCCGCCGCGTCGCGCCCGACGCCGATCTTGGCGACGCGGTCGGGCGTGGTCATCCCGGTGGCATCGACGAGATGCCAGGCGCCGTCGAGGAAGACTTCGGCGATGGCGTGGAAATCCTGCGGCTCGACGCCGATGCCGTAGGCACTTGCAAAGCGGGCCGGGATGGCACTGGCGCGGACCAACGCGATCATCAGGTGCGCGTAGTCGCGGCAGACGCCCTTGCGGCTCTGGAACGTGTCGGCGGCAGTGGTGAAGGCGTCGCTGGAGCCCGGTTCGTAAGTCAGCGTGCCAGCGATCCAGTCGCGGATCGCGCCGACGCGCGCGCCGCCCTGCAATCCGGCGAACTCGCTCTCCACGAAGTCGTGGAACGTGTCGGAGGTGCAGTAGCGCGAGGGCATCAGGTAATCGACCGTTTCGCCCGGCAGCCTGTGCGGGGGCATGGCCGGGAGCCCGTCCACCGGCGCGAGGAAGCGATCGACCTCTACCGTGGCCTCGTAGCGGACCGTCAGCGGCGCGGAGGTGCGCAGCCAGATGCGTTCGCCGATGCAGGCCTGCGCGGGAACGCGGGCGAAATGTTCGAGCGGCGGCAGCTCGATGTGAGCGTGCAGAACGCGCTGCTCGGGGATGATCGCCGCCTCGATCTGGAGCAGGACGTCGACGGGGCCGGGCACGGCGTATTCAAGCATGGTTTGGATGGATAGCTGCATGGCGTCGTGCTCTCGAGCAGGAGGTTCGCCCGCTCAAAGCACGAGATGCCCGGTAGCTCCAAGCCCCGATAAACAAAGTGGCCGTCATCCCCGCCTTCGCTGGGATGACGTGCTTTACCGGCCTTCGTGATCCCCGCGGCCGAAGTCCGGCCGCGCGTCGTCCTGGCCTTCCTCGATGATCGAGCGGCGGATCGCGCGCGTGCGAGCGAAGGTATCGAACAACTGCTCGCCGTCGCCGACGCGGATCGCGCGCTGGAGGGCGGTCAGGTCCTCGGTGAAGCGCTGGAGCATCGTCAGCACCGCGTCCTTGTTGGACAGGAATACGTCGCGCCACATCGTCGGGTCGGAAGCGGCGATGCGGGTGAAGTCGCGGAAGCCGCCGGCCGAATACTTGATGACCTCGCTCTGCGTCACGTCTTCCAGATCGGAGGCGGTGCCGACGATGGTGTAGGCGATGAGGTGCGGCAAGTGGCTGGTGACTGCGAGCACGAGATCGTGGTGCTCGGGCGTCATGATCTCGACGTTGGCGCCCAGCGCTTCCCAGAAGCCGACGAGCTGCGACAACCGCACCATGTCCACCTTGGCGGGCGGGGTGACGATGCACCAGCGGTTGCGGAACAAGTGCGCGAAGCCTGCGTCCGGCCCCGAGTTCTCGGTGCCGGCGACGGGGTGGGCGGGGATGACGACGTGGTCGGGCAGCGCTTCGCCCAGTGCCTTGGCGATGGCCTGCTTGGACGAGCCGACGTCGCTGACCAGCGCGGTCGCGGGCAGGGCGCTGCGCACCTGCTCGGCGGCGATACCCATCGCGCCCGGCGGCACGCAGAAGATCACGAGATCAGCCTCGCGCACCGCTTCGCTGACGGTGGCGCAGACCTTGTCGACGAGGCCGCGCTCGGCGGCGCGGGCGCGGTGCTCGGGGCTGAGGTCGAAGCCGGTGGTGCGTGCCTCGGGCAGGAATTCGCGTACGGCGAGGCCGATCGAGCCGCCCTGCAGGCCCAAGCCGATGATGGCGATGCTGGCAAAGGTCACTTCGCGGCTTCCGCCATTTCGCGCAGGGCATCGGCGATCGCGTCCATGTCCGCGCTCTTGCCGATGGTGATGCGCAGCGCCTGCGGCAGACCTTGTCCCGGCAGCCAGCGTACGATGTAGCCGCGATCCGCGAGGCCATCGAACGCCGCTTCGGCGGTGAGGGCGCCTTCGAACAGGGTCAGCACGAAGTTCGCCTGGCTGGGCAGCGGGCGCAGGCCGTGGTTGCCGAGCGCCTCCAGCTTCGCGACGAAACGGGCGCGCTCGTCGCGGTTGTGGACGCGGCTGGCTTCGACGAACGCGGTGTCGGCCAGTGCGGCCTCCGCCATCGCCTGCCCGGTGGAGGAGACGTTGAACGGGCCGCGAATGCGGTTGAGCGTGGCGACGATCCCGGGCGCGCCGGTGCCCCAGCCGATCCGCTCTCCGGCAAGGCCGAAGATTTTGGAGAAGGTGCGCGTCACCAGCACGTTGTCGTGCGCAGCGGCCAGCGCCAGCGCGCCGTCCTCGTCCTCGGGCGCGACATATTCGCCGTAAGCCTGGTCGAGCACCAGCAGCACGTCGGCGGGAAGGCCCGCATGGAGGCGCGCGATCTCGCCCTTCGGCAGGTACGATCCGGTCGGGTTGTTGGGGTTGGCGACGAAGACCACGCGGGTCTTGTCGGTGACCAGTGCAAGCAGCGCATCGATGTCGGTGCCGTAGTCGGCATCGGGCGCGACAACGGGCGTCGCGCCGCAGCGGCGTGCGGCGATGTCGTAGACCGAGAAGCCGTAGCGCACGTAGATCACCTCGTCGCCGAGGCCCGCATAGCCCTGCGCCGCAAGGTTGAGCAGTTCGTCCGAGCCGGTGCCCATCACCACGCGCGCCGGATCGATGCCGTGGCGCGCGCCGATCGCGGTGCGCAAGGCGGTGCTGTCGGGGTCCGGATAGAGCGCGGGCGCGGCGGCCTTCGCGGCCAGCGCGGCCTCGCTGGTGCCCAACGGGTTCTCGTTGGCGGAGAGCTTGATGAGCGGGCGGCCGTCCTTGCCTTTCGACTTGCCGGGCACATAGGCGTGGATCGCCTCGATCCAGGGCTTGGGAGTCGGGGCTTTCGGAGTGGTGATCGTTTCGCTCATGACGGCCGGCCCCATAACGCACCATGGCGGCTAATGACAGAGCCCGATTGAGCCTCTATTGGGGCTCGGATCATGGCAACCGTGCTCAATCCCCCAATCGAGAACCGCCACCTCGACCTCGACATGCCGCTGCTGCTCGATGGCGGGCAGATGCTGCCCTGCGCGCGCATCGCCTACGAGACCTGCGGCACGCTGAATGCGGCCAAGGACAATGCGATCCTGATCTGCCACGCGCTGACCGGCGACCAGCATGTCGTGTCGAACCACCCCAAGACCGGCAAGCCCGGCTGGTGGGTGCGCATGGTCGGCCCCGGCAAGCCGATCGACACCGACCGTTTCTTCGTGATCTGCGCCAATGTGATCGGCTCGTGCATGGGTTCGACCGGCCCGGCCAGTGACGGCCCGGACGGTACGCCCTGGGGCATGCGCTTCCCGGTCATCACCATCCGCGATATGGTACGGGGGCACATCGCTGTGCTCGATTCTCTGGGGATCGACAGCCTTCACGCGCTTGTCGGCGGATCGATGGGCGGGATGCAGGTGCTCAGCCTCGCCGCCAACTTCCCCGAGCGCACGCGCGCGGTGCTGGTGCTGGCCTCGACTGCGCGGCATTCGGCCCAGAACATCGCATTCCACGAAGTCGGGCGTCAGGCGATCATGGCCGACCCCGAATGGCGCGAGGGCGATTACTACGCCTTCGGGAAGGGGCCGGAGAAGGGACTCTCCGTCGCTCGCATGGCCGCGCACATCACGTATCTGTCGGAAGCGGGCCTGACAGAGAAGTTCGGCCGCCGCCTGCAGAACCGAGAGGAAAAGACCTTCGGCTTCGACGCGGATTTCCAGATCGAATCGTACCTACGCTATCAGGGTTTGTCGTTCACCGACCGCTTCGATGCGAACTCGTACCTCTACATTACCCGCGCGATGGACTATTTCGACCTCGCCGAAGAGCACGGCGGCATGCTCGCCAATGCCTTCGCGAAGTCGAAGGCGCGGTATTGCCTCGTCAGCTTCGATACCGACTGGCTTTATCCCACGGCGGAATCGCGCAATGTCGTCCACGCGCTCAACGCGGCGGGCCTGCCGGTGAGCTTCGTTGAGCTTTCCGCGCCATTCGGGCACGACTCGTTCCTGCTCGACGTGCCCGCGCTCGACCGCGTAGTTCAGGGGTTCATCGGATGATCGCGCTGTCCGACGATAAGGCTCGCCTCGACGTGGCGCGGGTGCATGGCTGGCTCGCCTCCAGCTACTGGACCCCGGGCATCGCGATCGAACAGGTCGAGCGCCAGATTGCGGGCTCGCACTGTCTCGGGGCCTATCACCCCGAACACGGGCAAGTGGGTTTCGCCCGCATGATCACCGATTACGCCAGTTTCGCCTGGCTCGCCGACGTCTGGGTGGATGAGCCTGCACGCGGGGCGGGCCTCGGCCGACGCATGGTGCAGTGGTTCCTCGATCATCCGGGCTACGAGACAGTGCGCCGTTTCGCGCTGACCACCGCCGACGCGCACGGTGTCTACGCCGCGCTCGGCTTCAATCCGCTGATGCGGCCGGAGCGGCTGGTGGAGCGCCCCTCTGCTGATCCTCGTCGCCCGCATGCTGCTGCTGGAACTCGTCGGCATCCTTGCCGGATGGAGCGTGCGCAGCGCGATCGAGGCCGTGCTC
>NZ_ALVC01000141.1:0-25258 GCF_000293195.2 Sphingomonas sp. LH128 | reverse complement strand
GCGGTGTAACCTTGTGCGGCCGTGGAGGTTCGGGCGGGACGTGGGAGTAATCTATCGGAGCGGGCGGTCTGTAGGAAAGCGGGCGAGCCGTAAGCGCCCCGTTGCACATCTTGTGTATCCTCCCTGTTGCGAAGCAATGGGGAGGGGGACCGCTCGCGTAGCGAGTGGTGGAGGGGGAGGAACCCCTCCGTCAGCCCTGCGGGCTGCCACCTCCCCATCGCTGCGCGACAGGGAGGAGATATGGCAGTTCCCCACCCAAGCCGGACCTTCCGCTCCGCCTGACCCTGCCGAAACCCCGCCACCTCAACCCAGCGTCAGCACCACCGTCAGTCCCGCACGCGGCGTGGCTTCGTGCAGCACATGCCGCTGTGCGTCAGCGCGAGCGCGGTCGAGGATGGCCGGCGCCACGCGCGGATCGTGGATGACGACATCGGCAGCGCCCAGCAGGCGGGCCTGGCGCAGCGTCAGGTCGTCGGGATCATCGCTGCCAAGGGTGATTTCCACAAGCTCGCCCTCATCGGCGATGGCGTCCTGCAACCAGCCGTCGACCCGCTCAGCGCTGCTCGCGACAAGCGGATCGAGCATTCCGCCCGCCGTCAGCGCCGCATCGAGTGCACGGCGGCGGTCGCCTGCTTCGGGGAAGCGTTCGCGTAAGCGGCCACGCGCGGCCTGCAAGGCGCTCGCCAGCACCCCCAGCGATTGCGGCAGCAGCGCTTCCAGCCGCAGCCGCAGCTGCTTGGCAAGACCCGCCGAAGCGCCTCCGGTCCCCACCGCGATCAGCACCGGCGAACGGTCGAGGATCGAAGGCACCGTGAAATCGCACAAGGCCGGACGGTCGGTGGCGTTCACCAGCATTCCCGCGCGGCGAGCCGCCGCAACGTCCGCCTCGGCCTGCGCCTCCTCCTCGCGGACGACGAAAGCCAACCTTGCGCCGGCCGCCGCGCCTTCGGAAATGTCGGTGTGGACCACGCCCCCCGCGCGCTCGACCAGCCGACGCTTGGCTGTGGCCGCCTCCCCCTGCCCCAGCACGACGACCGGGCGCCCGGCAATGCGGTGAAAAAGGGGAAGCGCTTCGATCATGCTGTCAGGCGTAGCCCGCCCACCCCGCTGCGACTAGGCGATAAATCGCCAAGTCTCGCTCCCCCCCCTTCGACAAGCTCAGGATGAGCGGGAGGGGTTGGGGGTGGGCCTTTGTCCTTCAGTCCAGCCAGACCGGAACCTGCTCGGCGGCGAGGATCGTGGCAGGTTCGATGCGGTTGGCGACGAGCGCCCACTTGTCGCCGTCGACCATCACCTCGGGCACCAGCGCGCGGCTGTTGTAGGTGTTCGCCATCGTCGCGCCATAGGCACCGGCAGTGCGGAACACGCCGAGGTCGCCCGCCTTCACCACGTCGATTTCGCGCGCCATGGCGAACGTGTCGGAGCTTTCGCAGATGGGGCCGACGATGTTCGCGGTCATCGTCTCGCCCGAGGGGTGCACGGCCGCGAAGTCGTGCCAGGCATCGTACATCGCCGGGCGGGCGAGGTCGTTCATCGCCGCATCGACGACGATCCACGGATTCGTCGTGCCCTGCTTGACGCGCACCACTTCGGTCACGAGCACGCCCGAGTTGCCGGTGATGACGCGGCCCGGCTCGAACATCAGGGTGACGCCCCAGTCGCCGGCGACCTCGGCCACCATGCGGCCATAGTCTGCGGGCGTCGGCAGGTCGTCGGTCGCCTTGTAAGGCACGCCGAGACCGCCGCCGAGATCCATGTGGGTGACGGTCAGGCCCTGCGAACGCAGCGTCTCCATCAGCGCACCCATCTTGATGAACGCCTGACGCGAGGGTTCGAGGTCGCTGATCTGGCTGCCGATGTGGACGGCAAGGCCGCGCATCTCCAGCCCCGGCAGCGCCGAGAGACGTTCGTAGATCCCTGCCGCGCGGTCGTAAGCGACGCCGAACTTGTTCTCGGCCTTGCCGGTCGAGATCTTGGCGTGCGTGCGTGCGTCAACGTCCGGATTGACGCGCAGGGTGCAGGTGGCCCTGGCGCCCAGTTCCGCAGCGATCTCGGAAAGTTCGACGCCCTCTTCCTCGCTCTCGAGATTGAACTGGCCGATCCCGGCGCGCACGGCGGCGGTCAGTTCGGTGCGCGTCTTGCCGACACCGGAGAAGACCACGTCCCCGGCCTTCATGCCCGCCGCCAGCGCGCGGTTCATCTCGCCTTCGGAGACGACGTCCGCGCCGTAGCCTTCCTTGGCCAGCAGGCGCAGGACGGCGAGGTTCGGGTTGGACTTCACCGCGAAGGCGATGTGGATGCTGGGCAGCGCGGAGAGCGCTTCGCGGAAAACCCTGGCGTGCCGCGAGAGCGTGGCGCGCGAATAGACGTAGACCGGGGTGCCGACTTCGCGGGCGATTTCGGCCAGCGGCACCTGTTCGGCGTTCATCGCGCCGTCTGTGATTGCAAAATGATCCATGGAAGATTTCTTACTCGGGCTGGCCGGATGCGGCTGTAGTCGGGTCGGGCTGCGGCGCCTCGGGCGGCGGCAGGTCGAAGGGATCGTCCTGCCGCTGCTCGGAACGGGTGCGCAGTTCGACGCTGCGCTCGGGAATGGCGATGGTCGGCAGCGTGAGCAGCTCCGCCGCCGACGGTTTGTCCGCCCGGCCATAAGGCGCAGGCGGCATCGTCTGCCCCGGTTTCAGGCCGAGTGCCGACTGCTGCCCGCACGCGGCGAGGCTGAGGAGCATCAGGACGGGAACGGCCTTCTTCATCGACGTATCACTCCAAACCCAGGGCGTCGCGGGCATCCGCCACGCGCAGGCGCACCTGCTCGGGCGCGGTGCCGCCGTGCGAACTGCGCGCGGCGACCGAGGCCTCGACCGAGAGCGCGTTGAATACGCGCTCGTCGATGCGGCTGTCGATGGCCTTGAGGTCCTCCAGCGGCAATTGATCGAGCGGCACGCCGCGCTGCTCGGCCAGCTTGACCGCGGCGCCGGTGATGTGGTGCGCCTCGCGGAAGGGAATGTCGGCCTGGCGCACCAGCCAGTCGGCCAGATCGGTGGCGGTGGCGAAGCCGAGTTCGGCGGCGGCGCGCATGCGGTCGGTCTTGAAGCGGGTGTCGGCGACCATGCCGGTCATCGCCGCGATCGACAGCGCCAGCAGGCCCGCCGCCTCGAACACCGGCGGCTTGTCGTCCTGCATGTCCTTCGAATAGGCGAGCGGCAGGCCCTTCATCGTCATCATCAGCGACATCAGGCAGCCGGAGATCCGGCCCGAGTGGCCGCGCACCAGTTCGGCCGCGTCCGGGTTCTTTTTCTGCGGCATGATCGAGCTGCCGGTGGATAGCGCATCGGGCAGCGCCACGAAGCCGAAGGGCTGGCTGGCCCAGATGATGAACTCCTCGGCCAGACGCGAGAGGTGCAGGCTGCACTGGCTGGCGGCCATCAGGTAATCGAGCGCGAAGTCGCGGTCGGACACGGAATCGAGGCTGTTGTCGGTCGGCGCGTCGAAGCCCAGCGCCTGCGCGGTCATCGTGCGGTCGATCGGGAAGCCGGTTCCGGCCAGCGCGGCGGCGCCCAGCGGGCTGCGGTTCATGCGCTTTCTGGCGTCGGCGAAGCGCGAACGATCACGGCCGATCATCTCGTAATAGGCCATCAGGTGGTGGCCCAGCGTCACCGGCTGCGCGGTCTGCAGGTGGGTGAAGCCGGGCATGATGCTGTCGGCATGTTCACCGGCACGGGTCACCAGCGCGACCTGCAGCGCCTGCAGCCCCGCATCGGCCTGGTCCATCGCATCGCGCACCCAGAGGCGGAAGTCGGTGGCGACCTGGTCGTTGCGCGAGCGCGCGGTGTGGAGGCGCCCGGCCGCCGGACCGATGAGCTGCGCGAGGCGCGACTCGGTGGTCATGTGGATGTCCTCGAGGTCCCAGTCCTCGGGCACGCCATGGGCTTCGTACTCGGCGGCGACGGCGTCGAGGCCGTCGCGGATGGTCACCGCGTCGGCGTCCGAAACGATGCCGCAGGCGCCCAGCATCGCGACGTGGGCCTTGCTGGCGGCGATGTCCTGACGCCACAATGCCTTGTCGAAGGGAATCGAGGCGTTTATCTCGCGCATGATTGCCGACGGTCCTTGTGCGAACCGTCCGCCCCACATTGCATTGGAGCCTGTCGCCTTGCTGTCTTCCCGTTCGCTCAAGTCGCTCGTCCTGTGTTCGCTGGCCGGGGCCTCGGCCCTCGTGATTGCGGGCTGCGATAGTAAAGGGAACAAGGACGCGCAACCGGCGCCTTCCGAAGAAGCATCGCAAGCCGGCGCGGCAAAGCCCGCCGAGGCCGGCGGCAAGGTCGATCGCTCGCACAAGGGCGAGCCGATGCCGACCGTCAGCCTGGTCGACAATACTGGCGAAAGCCTCGACCTCTCCTCGTTCAAGGGCAAGCCGCTGCTGGTCAACCTGTGGGCCACGTGGTGCGCACCGTGCATCGCGGAAATGCCCACGCTCAACAAGCTGATCGACCGCGAGGGCGAACTGGGCGTGACGATCCTGCCGATCTCGCAGGACATGGGCCAGACCGACAAGGTCGTCGAAATCCTGCGTCGCCGCGAACTGGAGCAGATCCAGCCCTGGGTGGACGAGCAGGGCGACCTCGGCTTCCAGTACGGGGGCAACCTGCCGGTCACCATCATGTTCGACAGGCAAGGCAAGGAAGTGTGGCGCTATACCGGCGGCAACGACTGGACCTCGCCCGAGGCGCTCAAGCTGATCGCCGAGGCCAAGTAAGCCGGCGCCTTCTCAAGCTGACGGTTTACGCAGGTGACCCGGTCCAGAGGGAAAAGGCGTCACCTTGCTGGGTCCGGGTTCGATGGGCTAAGCATCGCCGCCATGTACCGGACGGGATGGTGTGTAGGAAAGCGGACCTTCGGCAAGCGCCCCAAAGCTGACGTAGCGCTTTGCCCACCCCTGCCCCCTCCCGCAAGCGGGAGGGCCGGGAGGCTTGAGAGCGAAGCGAACTAGCCGGACGGGGTGGGCCAGCGCAACGTCCGCTCCCCACTCGTCCAAGCCATTTGGCGACGGCAAGCCGCTGCTCGGAAGCAGAATGACCGCCTTACAAAGATTTAACTCGGAAAGCGGTCCAGCGGCAGACGCCCCTTCCCGATCGTTCAGCAGCCAATTTTACGCTCCCAAGTGCAGACCGGCAGGTTTCCCGTTCTAAATGCCCTAGACTGGCCGATTCCGAAATGACGGCTTCGTGGTAAGCGATTCGGGCAAGTTGCCAAAGCTCCGGGCGCGAGGATATCCGGAGGTCAGTGTAAGTGCAGTGCCTGAAACGCTAACTGCGCCCTTCCAGCATCACCATGACCCCGATGATAAGGGCGCGCATCCCCAGTTCGAAGTCGATTTCCAGCGCGCTGGGTTCACTTTGATCCGGCACACCGCCTTCCTCTCGCAAAATGGCAAAAACGGTATCTGCAAGCGCGATACAATGCAGCGCGATCGTAGATAGCAGCCAACGGGCATTATCGAGAGAAATCTCGTATTTCGAGGAAACTGCTTCGTGGTGAGCGTATATTTTCGCCATCATCGCAGGGGTAGTTGCCTTTTGCCGGACCAGAAACCAGGCAAGACCGGGATGCGACCTCACCAGATCCCGCAGCGACTGGCTGAATCGCAGCAGATATGCCTCAAGCGTTTCCTCGTCGGCCGGAGGCAGTGACCAGCTCCCGAACATCTCCTCGGCCACCAGCACCCTGAGCGCCTCGATGCTGGGGACATGCTTGTATAGGGCCTTGTGGCTTACCCCCAGCCGCGACGCGACGCCGACGAATGTCAGGTCAGACAGTCCCATCTCGATCCCGATGGCCGCGATACGCTCGCGCGTGATGCTCGGCGGGCGTCCGCGCCGTGGACGCAAGGGTTCAGGCGTCATTGCGGACATATTGCGACCGACTCGCAAAAGATTGCTGGACTATCTGGCGCATTTAATTAGGTAATACCCATGGTACTAATTATTCGGATACCGGAGTTTGCATGATGCGCCCAGGAGTTCAAGCTGGAGCAGAGACGGAGAATGCCGACCGTAAACTGCGGGAAGCAGAGCATGATCGCGGCTTGCAACAGGTGTCGGCAACCGTGGTGTCGGCGGTTCGGCCGAGCCTAAGCCTGTTGCGGATCAAAGCCCGGTTGGAAACTGATGAACTGGCGGCGGAATGGTCCCTGCCTAATGTCGCGTTTCGCATCCTGCTCGGTTCTGATCAGGCATCGCGCATATATACCGTCCGCCGATACGATCCCGAGACTGCTCTGTTCGATTTCGATATCGTTCAGCATCCGCATGACAGCCCCATGATGGAATGGGGAGCGAGCCTGAAAATCGGCGACAGTTTTACGATCGTCGGTCCGCGCCAGCATCTGATTATTCCTCAGGCGAATGGGCGACGCGTGGCGCTGTTTTTGGATGCTTCGGGAATACCGGCATTGTTTGCGCTGATGCAACAATGGCCGGAAGGTCTGGCGGGCGAAGGATGGATTTTGACCGACGATGCAGCGGCTTTCGCCGAACTGCCGGCCATTCCCGGCCTGGTTCTGCACAGGATTGGCGACCGCGCCGGACGCTCTGGCTCAGCCTTGCTTGAGAGGGCCGAAGCGCTTCACGACCCCGCTGCGCACATTCTATGGGGCGCCGGCGAGCGCAGTGAGATGCGGGCCATCCGGCAGTATTTCCTGTCCGCCGGGTTGGAAAAGCGGGATGTCGCCGTCTCTGGCTATTGGAAGCGCGGAGTCAGCAACAGCGAAATCGATCTGCGGCGACGCGAAAGCTATGAAAGACTGATCGCGCAAGGCGGTACACTGGCCGATTTCGATGATCTCGCCGTCGAGATCTGAGCCCCGGCCGCGATCAGAATTTACGCCCTCCAATCATGGCGCGCCCTCGCCAACAAGGCGTGACCCGAGCTTCCGGCCTTGAAACCAACCCACTCTCCCTTTGCCTTGTATGAAGAGCATCTCGGCAAGCTGGTCTTGTACGCCCGGCAGGTGTCGGGCGAAGCTCGAGGCGCGGAGGATATCGTTCACGATGCCTGGCTGCTGATGGAGCGCAAGGCCGAGAACGCCATTATTCATGAACCTGTGGGATATGTCAGGCGCGTCATCCGCAACCTGATTTTCGAACGGAACCGGCGTCGCCGCGAAACATCGTTAGCTCCTGAAGATATGCCCGATATCGTCGACGAGCGCCCCTCCGTCGAAGCCCAGATCATGGGCCGAGAAGCAATGCAGCTTGTGCTCGATGCGATCGAGGCCATGCCGGATCGCCAGAAGATAGCGATCCGCCTCTATCATTTTGAAGGCCTCAGGCTCAAGGATGTCGCGGCACAGCTTGGCCTCTCTCTCTCCTATACCCAAAATCTGATCGCGCAGGGCATGGAAATCTGCGACCGGCAAAGGCGTTTAGGGCTTTAACATCGAGCGCGTTCAATAAAGTTCAGGAAAAATCGTGCTCACAATCATCTATTCATCATGGACACCGCTTCAGGGCCATCATCGGCCGGCCAGCACCTGATGGAGAGCGACAAGACGCCTGAGCGACAGGCGGCAGACTGGTTCATCGCGCTGCGTGAAGAACCTGATGACGTGTCGTTGGCCAGGCGTTTCGAGCATTGGCTTATGGCCAGTTCGGCACATGCTGCTGCGTGGAAGGAAATGGGCGAAACAGCCCGACTGCTTGGCGCGGTGTCGCAGCATGCAGCCACCCTGCCCCTTCCTACGCTCAAAGGCGGCAGACGGCGGGCGGCGGCACACTTCGTTGGCAGGCATTACGGGAAGGCTGCCATGGCCATGGCAGCCTCTGTTGCCGGCCTTATCCTTGCCGGCCCCGCCATGGTCACCCGGATGGAAGCCGATCATGTCACCGGTTCGGGTGAGGTGAAATCCGTGCAACTGTCTGACGGCTCTAACATTGAACTGGGGCCTGATAGCGCGGTTGCCATCGATTATCGTGCGGGCCAGCGCACTGTCAGGCTGCTGGCCGGACGAGCGATGTTTGAGGTTCGTCACGATCCACACAGAGTGTTTCGCGTGGCAGCGGGAGACGTATCAACCCGCGTCCTCGGCACAGGATTTGAAGTGCGCAAAATTAAGCGTGGGGCAACGGTGGCCGTGCTGCATGGCCGCGTGGCCGTAGATAGCCAGACCGGCAATGCCTTATTGCAGGCAGGTGATTGGGTCAGTGTCGATGGCACGGAGGGCATCACCCATGGGCATCAGATACCCCAGTTGACGGGTTCCTGGAGCCGACGATCCATCATTCTTCAGAATCGTACGATTGAAGACGCCATTGATGAACTGCGTCCCTGGTTCAACGGACGGATCATTTTAGCGGATCGCGATCTGCGTCAGCGAACTGTAACTGGCGTCTACGATGCCCGTCGCCCCGCTCGCAGCCTCAGCCTCATGGTTTCCCCTTATGGCGGGGCGGTGCAGCAAATTACGCCCTGGCTGCTCATCGTGACCAGACAATGGTGAAAATAAATCATTATTTGTCAATACAATAAGGAATTTTCTGAATTATTTTGTTTGGCACACAGGAAAATCGCCTTCCTGAGTCATCCTCCTTCTGAACACGCAATTGCGTCGCAATTGCATATCAACTCAGGTGGAGATTTCATATGATCGGCGGAAATTGGACCGGGCAACGCCCGGCGTTTTTCAGCGCGTTGCTCTTGAGCACCTCGGCGATTGCCGGAATGGTGATGTCGGCCCCGGCAATGGCACAATCCAGTGCGCAGCGAGCATTCGATGTTCCGTCAATGCCTCTGGGCGAGGCGCTGGCGATCTTCAGTCAGCAATCCGGGCTTCAGGTAACCGGACAGGGGCCGTTGATCGAAGGTCGAAACAGTTCTGCACTGTCCGGCTCCTACAGTCCGGCAGAAGCGCTCAGCCGCCTGCTCACCGGATCTGGCTTGACCTTCCGCTTCGAAGGCAGCGACGCAGTCCGCCTGGAAGGGGCACCCGTTGCAGCGGACGGAGCGGTCCAGCTCGGCCCGGTCAGGGTCGAGGGTAATGGTGCAGGCGGAGCGGTGACCCCAGGCAGCACTTCCGAGCCCTATGCGGGCGGGCAGGTAGCGACCGGTGGGCGTGCAGGGTTTCTGGGCAACCGGGATTTCATGGAAACACCGTTCAGCGTCGCGGCTTATACCGAGAAATATATCAGCGACCGGCAAGCGCAGGATATCACCGCAGTCATTGCCGCGACTGATCCAGCCGTGTTCAGCAACGGCATCACGGGAACCTATAGCGAAAACTATTCAATTCGCGGTTTCAGCACCAGCAGCGGCGACATGACTTTTGGCGGTCTGTTCGGAATGGCGCCCTATTACCGTACCACGCCGGAAATGTTCGAGCGGATCGAGGTGCTGAAGGGGCCGTCGGCGCTGTTGAACGGTATGCCGCCGGGCGGCTCCGTCGGCGGAACGGTGAATCTGGTGCCCAAACGCGCGACTGATGACCCGCTGAACCGGCTGACCACCACCTACATGTCGGATTCTCAGTTCGGCGGGCATGTCGATTTTGGGCGCCGCTTTGGCAAGGACAAGCAATTCGGAATTCGCTTCAACGGCGTGTACCGGAATGGCAACGGTGCCGTAAGAAATCAGGACAAGAGAAGCGAGCTGGCCTCGCTGGCGCTGGACTATCGCGGCGATCGCGTCCGTCTTTCGGCAGACCTTTACATCAGTGACGACCGGGTGGATGGCGTGACGCGAGGCATCGGCCTTGCGACCGGCGTGGCAGTACCAGCGCCGCCCAGTCCCAAGACGCTGCTGAACCCCGACTGGTCTTTTGTCCACAACAAGGACAAGGGCGCGGTCGTCCGCGGCGAAGTTGACGTCACCGATCGGGTCACGGCGTATGCGGCATTCGGCAAGAGCGAAACCGACTACATGTATAGCGGCGCCATGAGTGCACAGGTGCTGAACGCGGCAGGCGACTTCGAGACGATCATGGGCCAGCTGCGGTTCAACATCAAGAAAACATCCGGTGAGGCGGGCGTAAAGGGCGACTTCAGAACCGGCGGCATCGGCCACAAGCTAGTGGTAAATGCTACGCTTTATTCGGATGAAGAGCTGGATCATGGCCGGAGGTCGGTGCCCGGTGGAAACTGGACAACCAATATCTACAACCCCGCCTGGGGATCGGCCGTTCCACTGGTTTGGCCTGCGACCCTTCATACAGAGACGCGGCTGTTGACCTTTGGTGTTGCCGACACGCTGAGCATGATCGATGATAGGGTCCAGCTGACGCTGGGCCTGCGCCGTCAGGAAGTGCGCACCGATAATTTCAGCCTCACCACTGGCCTGCCGACCCGCTATGATGCAGGCGCAACGTCGCCCGCCGTAGCGCTGCTGGTCAGGGCCACCGGTAACCTGTCCTTTTACGGCAACTACATTCAGGGCCTGAGCAAAGGACAGACCGCGCCGACAACAGCCGCGAATGCCGGCGAACTGTTCCCGCCCTACAAGACGAAACAGAAGGAGATCGGCGCGAAGCTCGACCTTGGCGGCTTTGCCAATACGCTCAGCCTGTATGAGATCGAGCGGCCGAACAGCTATACTGATCTCGTCACCAACATGTTCTCCTTTGGCGGCGAACAGCGCAACCGCGGCGTGGAATGGAGCTTCTTTGGCGCGCCCATGCGGAGCCTTCGCCTGATGGGCGGCGTCACCTATGTCGAGGCGAAGGTGACAAAGGCCACGACCAACCAGGGCAAACAGCCGACAGGTGTACCGGCGTGGCGCGGCAAGATCGGCGTGGAATGGGACCTGCCCGCACTGGAGGCGTTGACACTGACCGCCAATGCCAATTCCGTATCAAAGCAATATATCAACGCGGCCAACAGCCTGAAAATCGACGGCTATACGATATTCGACCTCGGTGCCCGTTTTGCGACGAAGGTTGCAAGCCAGCCGGTAACCGTTCGCGGCACCGTCACCAATGTCACGAACAAGGCCTATTGGGGCATGCCGCTTCTCTCGACCTTGGGGCTGGGTGCCCCGCGCACCTTCCTGCTCTCCATCTCGACCGACTTCTGACGCGACGGTGAAGGCGGGCTGCGACATCTGCCTGCCTGCGCCCGCCTCACGAAACCTACATGAGCACCATCGACATGACAGATGCGCCCGGCTCGACAAGAGCCGTCGCCAGAATACTGCGCCCGATCCGCTGGCGCCTCCTGTTCGCCGCCATATTGGCCGCTGCCGGGGGCGCACTCGTCCTGGTGCCATTAGCGGGTATCGCCGAGATCGGCAGGCTGGTGCTGGGGGAGCAAGGCCCCGCAGCGGCGGCTCAGACTCGTCTGTGGCACATCGTCGCCGTCAGCCTGGCATCGCCGTTCATGGGGCTGATGCTGGTGCTGGCGGCGGAATTCGCCGCGCATCTGGCGGACAACCGTCTGACACACGGGCTGCGAATGGCGGCGGCGCAACGTCTGTCGCAGGTTCCGCTCGGTTGGTTCACCGCGCGGGCATCGGGCGATGTGAAGCAGGCGATGCAGGACGATATCGGCACGCTGCATGAACTGACCGCGCATTTCTTTACCACGGCGGGTCGGACCATAGGAGCGATGATCGCGGCGGCGGCATACCTGTTCGCGACTGACTGGCGCATGGCGATCATCGCCCTGCTGCCGTTTCCCGCCTTTCATATGGTCTTCGGTGCGGCCAAGAAGGCGATCGGAACTGAAAATATGAACCGCTTCGTCGCTGGACAGGCGCGGATCGAAAATGCCGTGGTGGAATTCGTCAACGGCATTCCGGTGATCAAGGCCTTTGGCACGACCGGCAAGGCCCATCAGGGCTATCGTTCGGCGGTCGACGCCTTTCTGTCAGTCTTTTTCGACTTCACCCGCCCATTGGTGGCGCCGCTGGCCAACGCCAATGCGCTTATCGCGCCGGTCGCGGTGCTGGGGGTGATCCTGTGCTTTGGCACGGCGTTCACCGCGCTGGGTTGGATCAGCCCGATCGACATACTGCCCTTTGCCCTGGTCGCGCCGGGCATCTCCGCGCCGATGATGCTGCTGGGCTTCATCATGCACGCCGTCGCCAATGCCACCGGCGCGGCGCAGCGCGTGCAGGCGCTGCTCGACACGCCCGTCCTGCCGCAACCAGTGGGTGAAAGTGCGTGCCCCGATGGGATTGAAATCCGGCTGCATGATGTCAGCTACAGTTATGACGGCGTGACACCGGTCCTGTCCGGCATCGACCTGACGCTGCGCCCCGGCACGGTGACCGCCATCGTTGGCGCTTCGGGGTCGGGCAAATCGACGCTGGCGCGCCTGCTGCTGCGCTTCTTCGATCCGACACAGGGCCATATCACGCTGGGCGGCGTCGATCTTCGCGCCGTGCAGAGCCAGACGCTTTACCGGCATGTCGGCTTCGTCCTCCAGGACGTTCGGCTGATCCATGCCAGCATCACGGCCAATATCGCGCTTGGCCGCCCGTCAGCCACCGCCGAAGAGGTGGCAGCAGCCGCCCGCATCGCCAATATTCACGATCGCATAATGGCGTTGCCCCGTGGCTACCAATCCGTTGTCGGAGAGGATGCGCGCCTGTCGGGCGGAGAGCAGCAGCGCATCAGCATTGCCCGGGCCATGCTGATCGATCCACCAGTGCTGGTCCTCGACGAAGCCACGGCCGCCGCCGACGCCCGCAACGAAGCGGACATTCAGGAGGCGCTGGCCCGCGCCGCCGAGGGGCGGACCCTGCTTGTGATCGCGCACAGGCTCGACACGATCCGGGAGGCCGATGCCATCGTCGTGCTGGACCGTGGGCGCATTGCCGAACGGGGAACCCATGCCGCGCTCCTGCGGCAAGACGGCCTCTATGCTCGGCTATGGGCGATGGCAGGCAGCGATGGCGCCAGAGGCGCTACCGATCTGGACACCAAAACATGCTGAAACCCTTTCTCCACCTGATCGGCCCGGACCGGACAGCCTTCTGGCGATACGCGGCAATGGCCGCGGGATATGGCTTGCTCAGCGGCGTCGTCATCGTCGCGCAGGTGCCGATCTTCATCTGGCTGTTCCTGGGCGACATGCAGCGCGCTGCGCTATGGCTGCTCGCGATGATCGCGGGATGCATCGCCTGCTGGGCCTGTCGGCGCGCGGTGGACAAGGCGGGCGTCGGCGTGGGCCTTGCTGTGCTGGGCGAGGCGCGGCAACGGATCGGCGACCATGTCGCCCGCCTGCCGATCGGCTGGTTCATGCCCGAGAACACCGCACGGCTGTCCCATGTCATCACCCATGGCATGACGGAGGTGGCGCAGCTTCCCGCTCACGTCTTCACCCCCGTGCTCAGCGGAGCGGTAACGCCGGTCGTGGTCGTCGGGGCGCTCACCGCGCTCGACTGGCGGATGGGACTGATCGCATTGGTCGCGCTCCCTTTGGCGGCCGTCATGTTTCTGCTTGCCGGGTGCCTTGGGCGCGATGCCGATCGGGCGTTCCACGCGCGGGCGTCCGAGACCGGACAACGCGCCGTCGAGTTCGCGCAGGCGCAGTCGGTTCTGCGCGCCTTCAACGGCAACGGCGATGCCACCCGCTTTCTGGAACAGGCGATCGACCGGCAGGCACGGAGCGCCTACCGGCTCATCCTGCGCTCCGTCGCGTCGGTCGTGCTGAACAGCTGGATGGTGCAGGCGGTCTTCGCTGCCTTGCTCGTCGCGGCGGCGTTCTGGCTGCATGACGACCTGATGGCCGGGGTTGATGCCCGATCGACCGTAGCGGTGATCCTGTCACTGCTGATGGCGGCACGCTTCATCGAGCCGCTGCTGGACGTCGCCGGTTATGGCGAGGCGCTGCGTGCCGCGCGCGGCCATCTCGAAGCGGTCGAGGCAATCCTTGCGGTCACGCCATTGCCGGAACCTGTCAGCCCTGAACTGCCTGGCGATGCCTCGGTCGAGTTGTGCGACGTGGCCTTCCGCTACGCACCGGACCAGCCGGCCGTGATCGACGGTGTCAGCCTGCGGATCGAGCCTGGGCAGATGGTGGCGCTGGTCGGTGCATCCGGTTCGGGCAAGACCACGATCATGAAGCTGGTATCCCGCTTCTTCGATGTCGAGCACGGTTCCGTGCGGATCGGCGGTGTCGATGTCCGAAACATGAGCAGCGAGGCGCTGGCGGAGCAGATCAGCCAGATCTTCCAGGACAGCTACCTGTTTCGCGGCAGCATCGCGGACAATATCCGCATCGGCTGCCCGAAGGCACAGGACGATGCCGTGCGGGATTTCGCCGGCAAGGCGGGCATAGCCGAGATGATCGCCCGTCTTCCCGACGGGCTCGATACGCCGGTGGGCGAAGGCGGGGTACGCCTGTCCGGCGGGGAGCGTCAGCGCATTGCCATCGCCCGCGCCCTTATCAAGGACGCACCGATCCTGTTGATCGACGAGGCGACCGCCGCGCTGGATGCGGAGAATCAGGCCGCCATCGCGTCCACGCTCACTCGGCTGCGCGGACGGCGAACGCTGATCGTGATTGCGCACCAACTCTCCACCATCGCGCAGGCCGATCGCATCGTCGTGCTCGACGAGGGCCGGATCGCACAGCACGGGACACATGCCGAACTGGTGAACGAGCCCGGCCTCTATGCCGATTTCCTCGCCCGGCGAAAAGCCGCAAAGGGGTGGACATTCCATGCCCGGCACAGTGGCTGATCGCCTGCTCCTTACACGCGGCAGCGCCATGGCCCTGTTCGTCGGGCTGTGCTGCGCGTCGATTCTGACCGGGACGACATCGCCCGACTGGCTGACATTCACCGCCAGCCGTTTGCCCCGCCTGATCTCGGTGGTGCTGACCGGCATCGGCCTGTCGGTATGCGGGGTGATCCTGCAACAGATCGTGCGTAACCGCTTCGTTGAACCGGCTACCTCCGGCGGAATGGATGCCGCAAAGCTGGGGCTGCTGATCGCGCTGACCATGGCGCCGGCGGCACCCCCGCTGGGCCGGATGGGCTTTGCCTTCGCCTTTAGCCTTGTCGCCAATCTGGGCTTCGTCGCGATTGTGCGACGCATGCCCCGCCACGGCGCCGTGCTGGTGCCGGTCATCGGCCTGATCTATGGCGCGGTACTAAGCGCGGCGGCCGAATTCTACGCCTATCGGCACAATATGCTGCAAAGCATGGCGGGATGGCTGCTGGGAGATTTCTCCCGCATCGTGCAGGGCCGGTACGAGATCGTCTATCTGATCCTGCCGATCGTCGCGCTCGCCTATTTCTATGCGCACCGTTTCACGATGCTGGGCCTGGGCGAGCACATGGCGACCAGCCTTGGCCTCAACCATCGCGCCACGGCGGCGATTGGCCTGCTGCTGGTGGCGGTGACGATCTCCGCGACGATCGTTACCGTGGGCGCCATTCCTTTTGTCGGGCTGGTCGTGCCCAATCTGGTGGCGTTGCGCCATGGCGAAAATCTGGCGCGCACGCTTCCCATCGTAGCCCTTTCAGGCGCGTCGATGCTGCTGGCATGCGACATTGTCGGGCGGCTGATCCTGTTTCCGTATGAAGTGCCGATTGGCCTGACGGCCGGGGCCGTGGGCGGCGTGCTGTTCCTGCTGCTGATCTTGCGGTGGCGGCGATGAACCGCCTTTTGCGCTATCATCTGGCATGGATCGCCCTGGCCGGGCTGGCGGGGTTCTTCCTGTTGTTCCGGTCCGGCCTCGACCTCGACTATATCATTCCGGGCCGCCTGACCCGGCTTGCCGCCATCGCGATCGGGGGTAGCGCGATCGCCTGTTCCGCGATCCTGTTCCAGACCATCGTCGGCAACCGTATCCTGACGCCCGCCGTCATGGGCTATGAGGCGGTGTACCTGCTGTTCCAGTCTTTGCTGGTGCTGGTCGCTGGCACGCAGGGCTTGGCCGTGCTGGGCGCGACCGGCAATTTCATCCTCTCCATACTGCTGATGCTCGCCTATTCCTGGATGCTGCATCGCCGCCTGCTGGGCGCGATGCGCGGGGATGTGCATTTGCTTCTGCTTCTGGGGCTGGTGCTGGGCATCGTCATCGGCACGTTCACCCAGTTCCTGCAATATGCCGCCAGCCCCGGCGAGTTCTCCATGCTTCAGGGGCTTAGCTACACCAGCTTCAACCGCGCAAGGCCTGACCGGATCGCGCTGGCCGCCATGGCCGTAGTCCCGGCCGGCCTGTTGCTGCTGAAACTATCGCCCGTTCTCGATGTCATCGCGTTGGGGCGCGATCAGGCCATCGCGCTCGGCGTGGACTATCGCCGCCATCTGCGGCTGCACCTGGGACTGGTGGCACTGCTGGTCGCCGTCTCCACCAGCCTGATCGGACCATCGGCCTTCACGGGAATCTTCATCGCCAACATGAGCTACACGATCGCCCGAAGCGCGCGGCATCGCGTCACCCTGCCGCTGGGCTGCGCCATCGCCATCAGCCTGTTCCTGATGGCCCAGATGGCGGTCGAACATCTGTTCAACTACCGCACCACGGTCGGCATTCTCGTCAACCTCCTGTGCGGTGGCTGTTTTCTGGCCCTGGTCGCGCACCGCCGGAGGCTCGCATGATCCGGGTCGAGAATGTCCGCAAGGACTATGGCGACAAGCCAGTGCTGCGCGACATAGACATTGCGATCCCCACCGGAAAACTGACGGCGCTGATCGGGCCTAATGGCGCGGGCAAGACCAGCCTGCTGATGCTGATCGCACGCCTGCTGGACCCAACGCAGGGACGCATCCTGATCGACGGCCGGCCGATCGCAGGCATTCCCGTGCGCGACTATGCCCGGCGCGTTGCTACACTACGCCAGTCGCCAGATTTCAATCTGCGCCTGACGGTCGAGGAACTGGTCGGTTTTGGACGTTTCCCCCACAGCCGGGGCGCCATGACGGCGACCGACCAAGCGGCGGTAAGCGACGCCCTGGCTTTCCTTTCGATTGAGCACCTCCGTGCGTCCCATGTTGACGAACTGAGCGGCGGCCAGCGCCAGATGGCCTTTCTGGCGATGACGATCGCGCAGCAGACCGAATGCCTGCTGCTCGACGAACCTCTCAACAATCTCGACATGAAACATAGCGTAGCGATCATGCGCGCCCTGCGTCGGCTCTGCGACGAACAGGGCCGCACCATCGTGCTGGTGATTCACGACATCAACTTCGCCGCCGCCCATGCCGATCACATGATCGCGATCAGGAACGGACACCTGCATTCCTCCGGCGCCGTCGCGGACATGGTGACGCCTGCCAATCTGCGCAGCCTCTACGACTTGGATTTCGAGGTCGTGCACACACTTCGCGGTATTTTCTGCAACTATTTCAACCCCTCGGGAGACACGGCATGATCCGCATTCACCGCCACGCCATGATCGCGGCCATGGCGCTGCTTATCCAGTCCTGCAACGGTACGGCAGCCAGCAAAGGACAGGCCGCAGCGGCGACCGACGCCGGTCCGATTTCCGTAAAGCACGGCCTTGGAACAACCATTATCCCGCATCGTCCGACTCGGGTCGCCGCGCTGGACATGAACGAGATCGACATGCTCGACCAGTTGGGCATCCCGGTAAGCGGCATGCCCAAGGATTTCGTGCCGCCCTTTCTGGCCGGTCATGCCGATGATGCAAAGGTCGAAGATCTCGGCAGCATCGTGCAGCCCAATCTGGAACGGGTCCATGCCATGCGCCCCGACCTGATCCTCATCACCCCGCTGCAAGCCAACCATTATCCGGAGCTTTCCCAGATCGCGCCGACTGTGCAGTTCGATGTAGATTTCAAGCATAGCGGGGCCGACCATATTCGTGTCGTGCAGGATCATCTCGCCACGCTGGGCCGCATCTTCGGCAAGGAGGATCTCGCCCGGCAGAAGTCCGCCGAACTTGGTGCAGCCGCCGCGAAACTAAGCGCGATCACGGAAAAGCGTCCGGAGCGTGCCCTGATCCTGATGCATAATCAGGGCGCCTTCGCATCCCTGGGCGTCAATTCCCGCTATGGTTTCATATTCCAGGCGCTGGGCGTGAAATCCGCGAGCCCGGCGGTCGAGGCGGGACTGCACGGTCAGCCGGTTTCGAGCGAGTTCATCCGCGCCGCCGACCCTGATATTCTTTATATCATCGACAGGACGGCGGTGATGGAACATCGCTCCGCAATCAATGCCGACAGTGTCGACAATCCCTTGCTGCGGCAGACAAAGGCCTGGAAAAATGGTCATGTCGTCTTCGTCGATCCGCAGGCTTGGTATGTCATGGCGGCCAGCCCGACTTCGCTCAAAACGATGATGGCGGATGTCCTGCGCGGCTACGGCAAGCCATGAGCAGGACCGCCGGCGTCGTCTGGATGGCACGCGAACGCCCCATGGAAGGCGGGATGCCGGTAGGGAGTGAGGCTCCGATCACGGTGCCCTCCAGTTCGCGCTATTCCGATCAGCCAATGTCGCTAGGCACTAGGCTTTTCGGCGTGGGCGGGGTGGCTCTGGTCGCTATGGCAATCGCAGGTGGCGCGCTATTCACATGGACGGTGTTCCATGTGTCGAAAGAGCCGACCCATCTTACCGTGTTCGACGTGGCAGCGCCCGCAACACCGCCCGAACCTGTGAACGAGAAGTCGCCCGAACCGGAAAAAGTACAAAAGGATCGAGCCGAGCCGGTCCCCGACCGGCCCATCATCCCGCCGCCGCAAATCCAGATTCCCAATTCCAGCCCGCTGCCGGTTCTGCTCATGAAGCCTGTCATTGATCCTGCCCCACCCGTGAAAGAGACGAGCGCACCGGAAACCAAGCCTGAACCGCCTGCTTCACAACCCAGCAGTACCAAACCCACCTGGGAAGGGCTGGTCCTCGGCGCGCTCAACAAGGCAAAGCGTTACCCGCGCGAAGCTTCGCTGCGGCGGCAGCAGGGTGTACCCTATATCCGCTTCGTCATGGACCGTGAGGGCAAGGTGCTGTCCTCCCGGATAGAGCGCTCGTCGGGCTTCCGTCCGCTTGATGACGAGGCCGTCTCGCTGCCCGGGCGGGCACAGCCACTGCCCAAGCCGCCTGCGGAGGTGAAAGGCGAAAGCATCGAACTGGTCGTCCCTGTCGAGTTCTTCATCAAGTGACGGGAGCCAGGCCATGATTGTTTCGTCCCTGCCCGTCCGGCGCAGAACCCGAGCCGAACGTACTGTGCTCACCTATCTGCGCGGCCATGCTCACACGCGTCTGACCCGAGACCTTGGCATACACTTCCGTCGACTTCGTCAGATCGCGGCACGTGCCGGCTTCGACATCATGCCGGCTGGCAGTTCCTATGTCACTCAGAGTGAACTGACGCTACTATGCTGGATAGCAGCCGCTACTGCCCGAACCGATCCATGACGGCATGATCGCGGGGCTCCCCGTAGTTACAGCGTGACGCTGCGTCCCGACGCGGCTGCGCAGATCCTCACGAAGGATCGCGCCAACTCAGGCGATAGGTCACCAGAAAACCGTCGTGGTCCGACAACACCGGGCCGTTGGGGCCGCCGTCGAACAGGGCCTCGACCCGGATCGGGGTGATGCCCACGCCCTGCCCGCTCTCGAAGAACTGCAGGTCCTGCGTGTCCACCCACGGCTCGTCACCGTCCCACGACATGCGCACGTCGCAGCCCGAGTTCGGCTCCATGCAGGCCCGGTGCACCAGCTCCATCGGCTGGTAGCGGGTGAAGTTCTCCCACCGCCCCTGCGAATGGCGCATGTTGAAATCGCCGCCGAAGACGATCGGGAAGCGATCGTCGTGGTTCTGCTCGATGAAGTGCGACGCCTCGTTCGCCTGCCGGGCGTGCGCCTCCAGATTGCGGAACAGCGGCGCGCGCGAGGCTCCGCGCGAATTCATGTGGGTATCGAACAGGTCCACCGGCACCGGCACACCGGGCACCGCGATGCGCGCCTGCATCACGCCCTTGTTGGCAAGACAGTCGATCCCTGCGCAGGACCGCCGCCCATAGGCCTGGTGCCGCGTGAGCAGCACCGGATAGGACGATGCCACCACCAGTCCGCTCCCCGTCATCCGCATGCCGATCTCCCCGCGCCGCCAGTCCGCGCGGCCCGGCAGCTTGTCGCGGAACATCGTGGCATGCGGGGCGAGGCGCGTGGGTCCGTGGACGATGGCGGGATAGCCGGTCGCGAGGATCGCCTTCTTGGCGGCGCCGCTGAACACCTCCTGGAACATCACCACGTCCGGCGCCTTCCCCGCCGCGCGCAAGGCGGCAAGGTGCTCGCCAATGCGCCGCAGGTCGCCCCCACGCCCCGAACGCGCGGGCCAGCCCAGCCCCTCGACATTGTAGGTCAGGACCGAGAGCGTGGTGGTACGGGTCACCCCGTCGGGCGCCAGCTCCACGCGCGGGGCGGGGGCCTGCGCGGCTGTCATGTGGCGCAGCGGCGGCGCCGTGCCGCAACCGCTGAAGAGAATGAGGCAGAGCGCCGCCAGCACATGCCTTGTGGTCATCGTCAATGAGGCTCCGGTGAGCGTGAGGAAAAGTCAGCCTTGGGTGGATGGCAGGGTCAGCACCACCAGCAGGCCCGGCCCGTCCGGGCGGTCCTCCAGCCGGATCGTGCCGCCGAGCAGCGTCATCGCCTTGCTCGCGATCGAAAGGCCGAGGCCGCTGCCCGAACTTGCCGAACCGCCGTGCTCGAAACGCAGCAACAGCCGCTCACGCTCGGCGGCGGGCACGCCCGGACCGCGATCCCCAATGGTGACGATGAGCCGGTCTCCGCCGCGCACGATGGCGATGTCGAGATGGCCCCCGCCGCGCGCGTGCCGCAGCGCATTGCCGATCACCGCCGACAACGCGATCTGCAGCAGCGAAGCATCGCAGCGCCAGCGCACGATATGGTCGGGGATCACGCTCGCCTCGATCGCGTCGGCAGGCAGTTCGATCAGCGCATCGGCGACGACTTCGGCCACCAGCGCATGAACGTCCACCGATCGCGCCGCCACCGAGGTGGCATTGAGCCGCGCCAGCGTCAGCATCCCGTCGACCAGGTGATTGGTGCGATCGACCATCGCCAGCAGGCGCACCACGTCCTCGCCCAGCGCGGCGGGCGCAAGGCGGCGCAGGACTTGCGCTTGTGCACGGATCGCGGCCAGCGGCGTGCGCAGTTCGTGCGCCACGTCGTCGGTGAAGGCCTGCTCCAGTTCATAGGCGTTCTCCAGCCGGGCGAACAGCTTGTTGAGCGCCTCGATCAGCGGCTCCACATCGCGCGGCCATTCCTCGGGCTCCAGCGGCTGCAGGTCCGACAGCGAGCGTGCGCCCAGCGTCGAGGCCAGCCGCTCGACCTGCGACAGACTCTTGCGCAGCGTCCACCACAGCACCAGCATCGCCGCCAGCAGCAGCCCCAGCATCGGCAGCGCCAGTTCGCCGCTCAGCCGCGCGATCGAGAATTCGCGCATCGCCCCGCGCCCGGCCACGACGATCAGCAGGCGCGGATCGCGGCCGCGCATGCCGTAGCTGCGCCAGGCACCGCCCAGCGCCTGGAAATCGTGCAGGCCGGGCCGACGCGGCACCGCCGAGACCGGCGCTCCCCACCCCGACTGCGCGACCGGCCGGCCTTCCCAGAAGACGGTGAACATGCACGAATCGTAGGATGCCTGGAACGCCTGCGTCTCCTGCATGGAGAGCAGCGGATCGCCGTCGACGCCGACCAGCCGGTCGTGCCGGACTAGCACGCCCGCCGCCAGATCGTCCTGCATCATCATGTAGAGCAGGCGCGAGGCGTTCACCAGCTGGGCGTCCGAAGCCCGCTCCACTTCGCGCAGGGCGACCGAGTAGAGCACCCCGCCGATCGCCAGCCCGGTCAGCGCCAGCAGCAGCAGCACCCGCCGGTACAGCTTCATCGAGAGCGAGGAGCGCCGCCTCTTCATGCGTCCTGCCCGCCCACCATGTAGCCGAGGCCGCGCGCGGTGCGGATGAAGTCCTTCCCGAACTTGCGGCGCAGGGCGGAAACCGCGACTTCGACGGTGTTCGATTCGGCCCAGTTGTCCTGATCGTACAACTCGGCCTCGAGATCGGCCTTCGACACGAAGCGGCGGCTGCGGCGCATCAGCAGCGCGAGCACGCGGAACTCCTTGGCGGTCAGCGGCACGTCCTGTCCGTCCAGCGCGGCGACATGGCCAGTGAAGTCCAGCGTGACACGGCCGACCTCGATGCTGTCGTTCTGCCGCCCGTCGCGGCGGCGCAGCTGCGAGCGGATCCGCGCGGCCAGTTCCTCAAGGTCCACCGGCTTGACCACGTAGTCATCCGCGCCCGCGTCCAGCCCGGCGACGCGCTGCTGGGTGCGGTCGAACGCGGTGACGATGATCACCGGCGTCGCGTCGTGCGCGTCGCGCAGATCGCGCAGCACCTCCAGCCCCGAGCCGTGCGGCAGGCCGATGTCGAGCAGGATCACGTCGTAATCGTTGCTGCGCGCGGCAGCGAACACATCATCCCCGCGCGTGAAGAGATCGACCACGTAGCCTTCCAGCTCCAGCGCCCGCCGGATTGCCGGGCCAAGGTCGGCATCATCTTCCGCAAGCAGCAGGCGGGGCAACGCGAAAGCTCCGGCAGGGAGGAGGGAAAGGCGTAGAAACCGCCCGAATTCGGTTCCGGACTACGCCGGGAATCGGGGCTCGTCAAATCGCACGCAAGCCGAATTACAACGCGTCGCGCGCATCAGCTTCGCATCAGGTTGGGAGACTAGAGGCCCGATCCCGGGCCGCGTTGCAGGCACCGGACCACGAGGGTGCCCCAGACTTAGCGCAACATGGCTACAGAACTATGACGATCCATACCTCACCTGACCGAATTACCATTTTCTCTCCTTTCGATGCGACGCTCGGGCGGGGCGCGGCGCAGCGACGGGGCGCGCTGGCGCCGTGCGTGGCGCTGATCGGATGCGACGGGTCGGGCAAGTCCACCCTCGCCCGCGACCTGACCGCGCTGCTCGGCCGCGAAGGGCCGACGCGCTCGATGTACCTCGGGCTCGGCACCGGCGACCTCGGCCGCCGGATCGGGCGCATCCCGCTCGTCGGCGCACTGGCCGAGAAGTTCCTGACCGGCAAGGCCGACAAGGCCCACGCCGCGCCGGACAAGCGCCTGCCGGGACTGGCGACGGCGCTGGCGATGTTCGGTTTCTCGCTGGCGCGCAGGCGGCGGTTCGAAAGAGTGCTCGCCTTCCGGCGGCGCGGCATCCGGGTGGTGACCGACCGCTATCCGCAGGCCGAACTGGCGGGCGGGTTCGACGGTCCGGGCCTGGCGTGGACGCGCCGGGGATCGGCTTTGGTCGAGCGCCTCGCCGCGCGCGAACGGCAGCTCTACGAGGAAATGGCGGCCTATCGCCCGACGCTGGTGATCCGCCTCAACATCGATGTCGAGACGGCGCTGGGCCGCAAGTCGGACCACACCCGCGCGCCGCTAGAACGAAAACTGGCGGTGATGCCGACGCTCAAGTTCGGCGGCGCGCATATCGTCGACGTGGACGCGACGCGGCCTTATCCCGAAGTGCTCGCCACCGTGCTCGCGCTGATCCAGGTCGAGGCACCGGCGGCATGACCCGGGTTCCTCCGCTGATCGCCGTGATCGGCTGCGACGGCTCGGGCAAGTCCACGCTGACGCAGGAACTGCAGGCATGGCTGGGGCAGCGACAACCCACCGTGACTTGCCACCTCGGCAAGCAGTCCGGCAACATCGGCCGCGTGATCGCGCGGCTACCGCTGCTGGGCGGACGGCTCGACAAGTCGATCCACGCGAAGGCGCGCAAGGCGCAGGGCGAGAAAGGCCCGGGCCTTGGCGCGGCGCTGGTGATCTACGCCTTCTCGCTGCGCCGCCTGCTCCGCTTCCACCGGATGATGCGGCTGCGCGGCGAAGGCCGCACGATCATCGCCGACCGCTTTCCGCAGCTGGAGATCCCCGGCCCAATGGACGGCCCCGGCCTTGCCGCAGCGCGCCCCGGCGGCCTCGTCGGCATGCTGGCGGCATCGGAGCGGCGCATGTTCGAGACGATGACGCAGCAGTCGCCCGACCTCGTGCTGCGGCTCAACGTCTCGCTCGACGTCGCCGCCGCGCGCAAGCCGGACCACCGCTTCACCTCGCTGGCGCGCAAGATCGCCGACGTGCCGCGCCTGCGCTTCGGCACCGCGCCGGTCGTCGAACTGGACGCCGAAGCGCCGCTGGAACAGGTGATCTCCCGCGCCAAGGTGGCGGTGAACGCGCTGCTGATCGCACACGAAGGCGGCCTCCCTTTCGCCGGAGCCGCAGCATAGAACAATGGCAAGCCTACCCATGAAACGCTGGTTCTCGGATGGGGTGTTCCGCACCATCGTCCGCAATGCATCCTACCTCGCTTCGGGCAAGATCGGCGGCGCGCTGCTCGGCCTGATCGCGCTCGCCTGCGCAGGGCGCGGCATGACGCCCGCGCTGTTCGGAACGCTCGTGCTCATCCACTCCTACGCCAATGGCGTAGGCGCCGTGGTCAAGTTCCAGACGTGGCAGTTCATCGTGCGCTATGGTGCGCCCGCGCTCGAGCGCGGCGATACCGCAACCTTGCGCGACGTCACCGGATTTGCGGTCGGCCTCGATCTCGCCAGCGGGCTGATCGGCCTTGCGGGGGGCCTGTTGCTGCTGCCCCATGCCGCCGGATGGTTCGGCATCGGCGCCGAGAACCTGAACATGGCGATGCTCTACTGCACGCTGATCCCGACGATGACGGCGGCGACCCCCACCGGCATCCTCAGGGTGTTCGACAGGTTCGACCAGATCGCGCTGCAACAGCTGGTGACCCCGCTTGTGCGCGCGTTCGGTGCCGCTTTGTCCTACCTGTGCGGCTTCGGCTTCACCGGTTTCGTGCTGACCTGGTACATCGCCGACTTGTCCGGCGACTTGTGCCTGTGGGCGCTTTCCATCCGCGAACTGCGCCGTCGCCGGATGACCGACGCACTGCGGCCCGGCCTGTTCGGCCCGGCACGGCGCCTGTCCGGCGCCTGGGGCTTCGTGTGGACCACCAATGTCGCGCACTCGATCTGGGCGGCATGGGGGCCGGTCAGCAATCTCGTCGTCGGCGCCCTGCTCACCCCCGCCGCCGCAGGCCTGTTCAAGATCGCCGCGACGTTCTTCGATTCCGCCAGCAAGCCCGCCGAACTCCTCTCGCGCAGCTTCTATCCCGAGATCATGCGGCTTGACCCCAGTAGCCGCCACCCGTGGCAGCTGGCCGTGCGCAGCGCGCTGATTTCCGGCGCGATCGCCGTGGTGGTCCTGCTGATCGTGTCGATCGGCGGCGAACCGGTGATCGACCTCGTGTTCGGC